>JAPPAR010000018.1 GCA_026705445.1 Candidatus Dadabacteria bacterium | reverse complement strand
TCTTGAGTAAAAAAGCAGTCTCTGAGAGATTTACCCGGGAAGCGATCTCCTGTTTTGTCCGGTCCGGCACTTCTTTTTCAAGAATGCACACAGCGGCCGGATTCCCAGAATTCGGCCCGTCGGTAAAAGCATCAACGGTATATATCCTCATCACGCCGGGAGTCTCGACGCACCGTGGTGGCCGGGGCGCCGCTTGAGAGCCAGAATAGCGTCTTTTATACCCGAGAGCGTTAGGGGAAACATGTTGTCTTCGTAAAAATCGTTCAGCATGCCTATGCTTTCAGTCCACCTCCACTCATCTTGCGGCACAGGGTTAAGCCACACTGTAAAAGGATATTTCGCCTTTATCCTGTTAAGCCACAGAAGGCCCGGCTCATCGTTATTGTGTTCAACGCTTCCGTTGGGATACACAAGTTCCCACGGGGACATGGAGGCGTCACCGACTATAACGCACTTGTAGTCGCCGTTGTATTTGTTGAGTACCGAGAAGGTGGGAGTCTTCTCGCTGAAGCGTCTTGCGTTGTTTTTCCATACAGCTTCGTATATGCAGTTGTGGAAGTAGTAGAATTCAAGGTGCTTGAACTCATGCTTGGCGGCAGAGAAAAGCCTTGAGCAAAGCTCGACATGATCTTCCATTGAACCTCCGACGTCGAAGAACATAAGAACCTTGACGTTGTTCTTGCGTGAGGGAACAAACTCAAGGTCAAGCAGCCCCGCGTTTTTCGAAGTCCTGTCGATCGTCTTTTCAATGTCAAGCTCTTCCCCCACCCCCTCTCTCGTAAGAACCCTGAGCTTTCTAAGGGCCATTTTCATGTTCCTCACGTTTAATTCCACCGAATCGTCAAGATCCCGGAACTCTCTTTTGTCCCACACCTTGACGGCCCGCCTCTGCCTGCCTCCGTCCTGCCCTATTCGAACGCCGGCGGGATTGCAACCGTATGCACCATAGGGAGAAGTGCCGCCCGTGCCTATCCACCTGTTCCCGCCTTGGTGGCGTTTTTTCTGCTTCTCGAAAATCTCCCTCAATCTCTCCATCAATTCTTCAAGCCCGCCCATGGAACGGATCATCTGCTTATCCTCTTCGGAGAGGACGTTCTCAAAGTTTTTGCGCAGCCACTCAAGCGGAATCTGCATGAACTGCTCGGTATCGGCGAGCTGAGCCCCTCTGAAGTAAGCGGCAAAAAGCCTGTCGAACCTGTCCAGATGCCGCTCATCTTTCACCATTACGCAGCGGCTTAGATAGTAGAAATCGGTCGGGTCGTAACCGATCACGTCGCGGTCAAGGGCTTCGAGAAAAGTAAGATACTCTTTTAGGGTGACGGGAAATCCGTCGTTTTTAAGCAGCAGGAAGAAATCAAGAAACATGAACTTATCCCCTACCTTCTGAATCTCCGCCTAATCGCCTCGAGCATCTCGTAGTCCGCCTCGTTCTTGATAAGCGCACCCGAGTAAGGAGGAAGGCTCTCTTCAATATCCACTCCCGTGAGTTCACCAGCGGCCACGCGGTCGGCCGCAAGCAGTTTTATCCAGTCTATAAGTTCGCTCGTGGAGGGCTTTTTCTTGAGACCGTCAATCTCCCTTACGGAATAAAAGAGGGTGAGCGCATTATTCATGAGCTTTCGCTCGAGATCGGGGTAATGCACCTTAACTATTTTCTCAAGAGTCTTACGGTCGGGAAAAGCTATGTAGTGAAAAAAGCACCTTCTCAAAAAGGCATCCGGAAGTTCCTTTTCGTTATTCGAGGTAATTATCACTATGACTCTCTTAACCGCCCTTACGGTTTTTTTGAGCTCGTAGCAATAAAACTCCATCCTGTCGAGCTCCAAAAGAAGATCGTTTGGAAACTCTATGTCCGCCTTGTCTATCTCGTCAATCAGAAGCACTACCTGTTCAGGACTCTCGAAAGCCTCCCAGAGCTTTCCTTTCTTTATGTAGTTCGAGATATCGTTTACCCTCTCGTCTCCGAGTTGCGAGTCGCGAAGCCTAGCGACGGCGTCGTATTCGTAGAGGCCCTGCTGCGCGGTTGTGGTGGACTTTATGTGCCAGGTTATAAGTTGCTTTCCAAGGGCTTTTGCGACCTCAAACGCGAGCATGGTCTTGCCCGTTCCCGGTTCGCCCTTAACAAGTAGCGGACGCTCAAGCGTAATGGCCGCGTTAACGGCCACGGCCAAGTCGTTTGTAGCTATGTAATCGTTTGTGCCTTTGAACTTCATTTTTCACCCACCCGTAGGGAACCGCAAGAACTCCCCCTACTTATTGAATACGATTGTCCTGTTTTTGTAAATCAAAATCTCCCGGTTTATATGGGACCAGATCGCGTTTGAAAGAACAAGCTTCTCAAGATCCTGCCCCTTCCTCTTGAGGTCGTCTATCGAATCATCATAGTTAACCTTTATGACATCCTGCTCTATTATGGGTCCCGAATCGAGTTCCTCGGTTACGTAATGACAGGTTGCTCCGACCACCTTAACCCCCCTTTCATACGCGGAGTGATAAGGGCGCGCACCAGGAAAGGCCGGAAGAAACGAATGATGGATATTCATTATTCTGTTGGGGTAATGCGATACGAAATTCTCGGTAAAAATCTGCATATACCTTGCAAGCACTATGAAATCCACATCGTAGCGGTGAAGAAGCTCAAGCTGCTCTGCCTCCACTGCTTCCTTGTTGTCCTTTACGTCTTCGAACACGTAGAAATCCGCTCCATGAAGACCCGCCACATCCCTGAGATCCGGATGATTGCTTATCACAATGGGCATCTCAACGTCCCATTCCCTGGCGCGGAGTCTGTAAATTATGTCCGAGAGGCAGTGGGGAAGCTTGGAAACGAAAACCGCCATGCGCGGGATATCTCCCGTAAAGAAAACCTCGAATTTCATGTCGAGTTTCTTCGCCACTTTCTCGCGGAAAAATTCCTCCGTCTCCTCGCGGGAGAGAGTAAAGCCGTCCATCCCCCACTTGGCCCGGATAAAGGTCACCATGTCGTTTGTGTCAACACAATGCTGCAGCGCGTGGATATTACCCCCGTATTCGAATATAAAGTTGGTGACCGCGTGAACAAGACCGGGGCGATCCGGGGAATGCACTAGCAGAATTGCTTCTTCCTGTTTTTCCGGCATTTTCGATTAAGGTCCGTTTCCTGGTTTTTGGAGGCTTCCGCCTATAAGATTAAGACCAAGGCTCCTTGTAGTAGTAGGTAAAGTTAGCAACCTTCGGCCGTTCCGTCCACCCTTTTTTTCTGTAAAAGCCCCGCAGATACGATGGCTTGTCCTTGCCGTTGGTCACCATCAGACGATAAACATCCCTTTTCTTACCTTCTTCCATAACTGCTTCGATAAGACGGCTCCCAGCCCCCATTCCGCTTGCCGAAGGACTTACGAACAGGTCCGAGACGTAGCCCTCGTAGCTTCCGAGCATAACGAATGGTACCCAGTGAACGGTGGTAAACCCGAGGATCCTTCCCCCGGAATCACATGCGACGTACATGGTGTGCCCTTCCGGATCTCCGTCTGCTTGAAGTATGAGATCCCGAATCGGAGACGACACTTCCTCAAGTGAAAGGGAGTTCCTTCTCTCGGACCAGCCGATCTCTCTCAGTATCAGGGCCATCGCCTCCGCATCGTCGCCCGTGGCTTTTCTTACGGTGACTTCTTTCAAGGTTCTTCCTGCAACATTATCATTTTTTCTTTTTTCCCAAGGCTTCAACCAGAGCCCCGAGGCTCTCCAAAACCCCCGGGCTGCGCAGAATTTTCGGAAGTTCCCTGTCAACCTCGGTACAAGCTCCTTCTATGTTCGCCACGACCTCGCGGCGAAGAGCCCTTTTAGAGAAGGCGTAACCGGGAATAAGCGACGGGCCGTACTGCCCCGCGAACTCAACGCAGTGAGAAAAAAGCTTGTCCGCTTCGTGGCTTTCATCGAAAAAACCGAGTCTGACGGCGTCGCGGGGTTCGTAAAGAAAACCTGTTGTCATGACCTGCTGCGCAACTGCCGTACCCAGCACGTAAAGCACGATCTGGGCTATCGCCGAAGGAATGGGAAAACCTATGGTGATTTCATTAAGACCGAATCTTGCTCCTGAATCAACGCATACCCTGTAATCGCAGCAGAGAGCCAGTATAAGTCCACCCGCTATCGCGTGACCGTTTACCGCAGCCACAACAGGTCTTTCATAAGTAAAGACCCGGAGCAAAGCGCCGCGAAAACGCTCGTACCACTGCCAGATTTCCTCTTCGTCCCCAGCGGTAAAAAGCGAAAGATGGTACTTAAGATCAAGACCCGCAGAAAAAGCCCTCTGAGAAGAGGTAAGCACCACCGGGCTTTCCGTGTGATCGCTCTCAAGCGTCGTAAAAGCCCCTTCAAGATCGCTGAAGAACTCCTCGCCCATGACGTTCATCGGGTTTGAGTTCATGCGCACGACCGCGACGTCACCAATTCTTTCAATTTCCCAGCTCATAATGTTTCTCAATTCGCCCGAGCGCCGAAATCAGGCCCTTTTGCCCTCCGAGCGACGGCTCCATGAATCCCTAAGGGAAACCGTCCTGTTAAAAACAGGCGCGCCAGAAGCCGAATCTACGGAATCAAGGATGAAATATCCCTTCCTCTCAAACTGGTAGTTAATCCCCCACGGATTGTTCACATTCACAAGAGCAGGTTCGGCCACGCAATCTTCAAGGATCTGCAGTGAATCGGGATTTAGAAATTCGGTGAATTCCCTCTGCTTGTCGGCCATAGGATTGGGAACGGTAAAAAGTCTGTCGTAGAGCCTTACGGTCACCCTCGAGGCGTTTTTCGCGCAAACCCAGTGTATGGTGCCTCTTACCTTCCTTCCGTCAGGGGCGCTCCCACCTCTTGTTTCGGGATCGTATTCACAGTGAACCTCGGTTACCTCTCCGGTCGTCGGGTCGCGCTCAAAACCTACGCACCTCACTATGTAGGCGTAGCGCAGGCGCACTTCGGAACCGGGGAAGAGCCTGTAGAACTTTTTCGGCGGATCCTCCATGAAATCATCCCTTTCAATGAAAAGCTCTTTTGAAAAAGGGACTTTTCTTTTTCCCATAGAGGGATCTTCCGGATTGTTTACCGCTTCGAGCTCCTCTTCTGCGTCTTCGGGATAATTGATTATCACCACTTTCAGCGGGTCAAGCACCGCCATAACCCTCTGCGCCCTCTTGTTAAGGTCTTCCCTTACGCTGTGTTCAAGAAGCTCTATGTCTATTAGGCTGTCCTGCTTCGTG
Organism: Candidatus Dadabacteria bacterium; assembly: GCA_026705445.1. Classification (NCBI taxonomy): domain Bacteria; kingdom Pseudomonadati; phylum Thermodesulfobacteriota; class Candidatus Dadabacteria; species Candidatus Dadabacteria bacterium. Next base: position 10,950 of record JAPPAR010000018.1, on the reverse strand, counting down.
ATGCCTATTTTCCGGCAGAAATCCCTTATCGACTCAGGCGTGTACCCTCTTCTGCGCAACCCCGAGATCGTGGGCATCCTGGGATCGTCCCACCCGCTTACGTATCCCTCGGAAACCAGCTTCATGAGGTTTCTCTTGCTGAGGACCGTGTAGCTGAGGTTGAGCCTCGCGAACTCAATCTGCTGGGAATGATATATGCCTAGCTGGGCGATAAACCAGTCGTAAAGAGGCCGGTGGTCCTCGAACTCAAGAGTGCAGAGCGAATGTGTGATGCCCTCAATGGAGTCGCTCTGTCCGTGGGCCCAATCATACATCGGATAAATGGACCAGTAATCCCCGGTGCGGGCATGGGACTCCTTCATTATCCGGTACATGACCGGGTCGCGCATGTTAATATTGCCCGAAGCCATGTCTATTTTCGCCCGAAGCACGTACTGTCCATCGTCGAAACCCCCGTCTCTCATAGCCTGGAAAAGCTTAAGATTCTCCTCAACAGATCTCTCCCTTGAAGGGCTCTCCCTGCCGGGTTCCGAAAGCGTTCCCCGGTATTCTCTTATTTCCTCAGCGCTCAGATCGTCCACGTAGGCCTTCCCCTCGCTTATCAGCCTAAGGGCGTATTCATAGAGCTGCTCGAAATAATCAGAGGCGTAATAGGTCTTGTCTTCCCAGTCAAACCCGAGCCACCTGACGTCTTCCTTGATAGCCTCCTCATATCTTACGTCTTCCTTTGAGGGATTGGTGTCGTCAAAGCGCAGGTTGCATGTTCCGCCGAATTCCTCGGCTATACCGAAATTAAGACATATGGATTTCGCATGGCCTATATGGAGATAGCCGTTGGGCTCGGGGGGAAAACGGGTGACGGGCTTTGCGATACCGGCCTGAAGATCGCTTCTTATCCTGGCTCTTATGAAATCCTCGGATTCCGGAGATCCGTCTTTGTCCGTCTTCGATTTCATGGTTATGCGCGATAATGCCCACAGGACAAGAGGATGAAGTTCCAAGTTGCGGACCCTAGGTAACCCTCTTTTTCCTTCCGGGCGGTCCCACGCGGCAGGGGAAACCGCACTATTTCCATTTTATGTTGCACCCGATGCTCGGAATCTGCTCCCATTCAATTGCCTGGCCCGCTATAATGGAGTTGAGTGCCATACGCATATCCTTTCCGGTAACCGGTTTTCCGTTCCCGGGTCTTGAGTCGTCAAACTGCCCCCTGTATATGCACTTCAGGTCGCGGTCATAAACGAAAAAGTCGGGGGTGCAGGCGGCGTCATAGGCCTTGGCGATTTCCTGCGTCTCATCGAACAGATAGGGAAACGAGTACCCCTTTTTCTCTGCGACTTCCTTCATTCTCTCGGGAGAATCATCAGGGTAGTTGTCAACGTCGTTTGAATTTATCGCTATGAAGGAAACTCCCTTGGAAATGTATTCATCGGCAACTTCCACCAGCCCATCCTGCAGGTGCTTTACGTAAGGACAGTGGTTGCATATAAACATAAGCACCGTGGCAACATCCGACTTGAGATCGCCAAGCGACAGTTCGCTACCGCTTACAGCATCCGGCAACCGGAAGTCGGGAGCCTCGCTCCCCAAGGGAATCATCGTCGATAGAGTCTTAACCATTTTTATCTTCTCCTAGTTCTTAGGCTATTAGTCAGTGAAACCGATCCGCTTGTGTGAACCATCGCAAAACGGCTTGTTCTCAGAAGCCCCGCAGCGGCAGAGATAATAAGGATCATCCCCCGAGAGCCCCGAATCATCCTCAACGCAAAGTTCAATATCTCCGCAAACCTCGTAGGGACCGTTTTTAAGCGACCTTATAACTGCGTCCCCTTCCTTGGCGGGAGCAGAAGATTCGCCGGACGGGATGCTGCTCTTAAACCCCGCCCCCTTGTGCGAACCGTCGCAAAACGGCTTGTTTCCAGAGGTCCCGCAGCGGCAAAGAGCGGTTTTCTTTTTTATCGCAAGTCCGTTCCCTTCCCCGTCTTCAAGCAACTCGAGGTCGCTTACAATCAGGGGACCGTCATCCATGATTTCTATTTTGATTTTTTCACTCATATCGGGCCCATTGGTTAAGATAATTCGCCCACTCGGACAGCCGCCGTTTATGTCTGAGTTTACATTTTTTCGACAATCATTGCTATACCCATACCGCCTCCCATGCACAGAGAAACCATTCCGTACCCGCCGGGGCGGACGTTTTCAAATTCATGAAGAAGTTTTACGAGCAGCACCGCCCCCGTGGCCCCCACCGGGTGCCCGAGCGCTATGGCTCCGCCGTTTATGTTCAGTTTCTCCTCCGCAATGGGAAAATCGCTCAGTACGGCAAGGGACTGCGCCGCGAAGGCTTCGTTGAGTTCAACCAGATCGATATCGTCGATTCCGAGCCCGGCTTTGTCAAGAGCCATGCGCATCGCGGGAACCGGACCGATCCCCATGATCGCAGGGTCAACACCGGAAATTGCGTAGGACTTAATCGACCCAAGCGGATTCAGGCCCAGTTTTTCCGCTTTACTCTCAGACGTGACGATCAAGGCGGCGGCTCCATCGTTAATGCCCGATGAGTTTGCCGCGGTTACCGTGCCGTCTTTCTTGAAAACCGGTCTTAACTTCGAGATGTTCTCAGGCGTAACATCCGGCCTCGGATGCTCGTCAGTGTCAAATTGAACGGAACTGCCTCTTCGCCCGGGAACAGACACCGGAACTATCTGGGAGGTGAATTTCCCACCCTCCATCGCGGCTTTGGCTTTCATCTGGCTTGAGTAAGCGAACTCGTCCTGGCGCTCCCTTGATATCTCATATCTCTCCGCAAGGTTCTCCGCCGTAACGCCCATGTGGTAATCGTTAAACGCATCCATGAGCCCGTCGCACAGAATTCCGTCCACAAGCTCATCCGAAGGCGTTGACATCTTGTATCCCCACCTGGCTTTTCGGAGATAGAAGGGAGCCACGCTCATGCTTTCCATCCCTCCTGCCACAATGCATTCGCAGTCGCCGGACTTTATGGCCTGAGAGGCATTCACGACGGACTGAAGCCCCGAACCACAGACCCTGTTAATGGTAATCGCGGGGGTCTCAGCCTTTAATCCGGAATTAATCGATACCTGTCTCGCCGGATTCTGCCCTTGTCCCGCTCCCAGTATGTTGCCCATTATACAGTCATCAACCTGTTCGGGGGGCAGGGACGCCCTGCTTATAATCTCCTTTAGGACCGCTGTTCCGAGATCAACCGCGGAGACATCCTTAAGCGTTCCTCCGAACGTCCCTATCGCGGTTCTAAGTGGCTCTGAAAGCACGACTTTTTCCATTGCTACTCTCCTTTGAACTCAGCCGTTCTCTTCTCAACAAACGCACTCATTCCCTCAACCCTGTCATAGGAATCAAAACACTGAAATCCCGTTTTCATCTCGTACGCAAGTCCTTCAGAAAGTCCCGTCTCGGATCCCTGATTTATCGCTTTTTTGGCGTAACTGACGGCAAGCGGACTGTTGCGCGCGATCTGCTGGGCTATTTTCATAACCTCATCCATAAGTTCTCCCTGCTCTACAACCTTATCCACAAGCCCGAGGGCAAGCGCTTCAGCGGCGGTAACCATCTCCCCGGTAAAGATCAGTTTCTTGGTTCTTCCAGGACCTATAAGCTTGGTTGATCTCTGGGTTCCTCCCCAGCAGGGAAAGAGACCGAGCTTGGTTTCGGGAAAACCCACGCGGGCATTTTCGGAGGCGACTCTTATATCGCATGCAAGCGCAAATTCAAGTCCTCCTCCCAGGGCATATCCGTTTATCGCGGCTATAACCGGAAAAGATGCCTGCTCCAGATAATCAAAAGCCCCTCTTCCCAGGGCACAGTAATCCTTGAAATCATCCGTTGTCATCTGACTCATCTGCCTTACGTCGGCCCCGGCCACAAAAGCCTTTCCTCCGGCTCCGGTCACAATCAGCACCTTAATGTTCTCAGCGGGCAACTTTTCGGTCACAAAGTCTTTGAGCTGTCCTATGGTTTCGCCATTTAGGACATTCATAGACCTCTCTTTGTTAATCGTCAACACTCCAACACCGTCATCAGTGCTTTCAAACAAAAGATCCTTGTACATTTATGCCTCCTTTACTTTCTGCCGTATTCAAAAAAGCCTTTTCCCGTCTTTCTGCCCAGATTCCCCGCCCTTACCATTTCCTTAAGCAGGGGAGCGGGTCTGAACTTCTGGTCTCCATATTCTGTGTAGAGAACGTCAAGTACGCTCAGGGTGACGTCAAGACCTATAAGGTCCGCAAGCGCAAGCGGCCCTATGGGATGATTCGCTCCGAGTTTCATGGCGTTATCAATCTCTGCCGCCGCGGCAATGCCCTCATCAAGGGTGAAAATCGCTTCGTTTATCATCGGCAGCAGAATCCTGTTTACAACGAATCCAGCTCTGTCTTTTGCCATAATCGGATATTTATCAAGACTCCGCGCAAATTCCATCGTCTCCTCAAGGATATCAGGCGATGTTTTGGCAGTATTGATCACTTCAACCAGTTTCATTATCGGTGCGGGATTAAAAAAGTGCATTCCAACAACTTTTTCGGGCCTAGAGGTGTTCATGGCAAGCTCCGTAACCGACAGGGTCGACGTGTTGGTGGCAATAATGGTGTCTTCTCCGGCGTTCTCCTCGATCTTGGCAAAAACCGCCTTTTTAAGATCCATATCCTCACTTGCGGCCTCAATCACGATATCCGCACCGTTGAAATCACTGTAGTCTTCGGTCGAGTGAATCCTTGAAACAATCAAGGTGACCTGCTCTTTGTCGATTTTGCCTCTTCGGGCCAGTCTGCCAAGACTTTTTTCTATTTTTGCGACCGCATCCTCCGCAATATCCTTTTCAATATCCAAAAGAACGACGTTTTTCCCCGCTGAGGCGACAAGCTCCGCTATGCCTGAACCCATAGTGCCAGCCCCCACGATACCTACAGTGTTTATGTTTGACTCGGACATACTTTTCTCCTGACTCATAACTGATTATGAACCCTGAATTATAACAGCTTAGAGCGACTCGGAAAGAATCTGCCTGGCGATAATGATCCTCTGTATCTCAGAGGTTCCTTCATATATCTCCGTTATCTTGGCGTCGCGGAAATGCCGTTCCACCGGATAATCGGTCGTATATCCGTTTCCTCCGTGTACCTGAATGCCCTTGGTCGCCACCCACATCGCTGTCTCCGAAGCGCAGAGCTTGGCCATGGATGAGTGCTTGGCGTATTTTTCTCCGCGATCTTTCATCAAGGCCGCCTTGCAGGTAAGCAGCCTCGAGGCCTCGACCCTAGTCGCCATGTCGGCAAGGATAAACTGTATCCCTTGAAAATCTGATATCCTCTTGCCGAAAGCCTCCCTTTCCAGGGAATACCGCGTTGAGGAGTCAAGGACCGCTTGAGCTATCCCTACGGCCTGGGCCGCAACCCCTATTCTTCCCGCATCAAGCGTTTTCATGGCGACCTTAAAGCCTCCCCCCTCTTTGCCAAGAACCCGGCTCGCCGACACCTCGCAGTTCTCAAAGACAATCTGCGAAGTGCTCGTCCCCTTTATTCCGAGCTTGCTTTCCGATTTTCCAAGAGAGATTCCGGGAGCGTCAAGATCAATGATAAACGCCGTGATTCCACCGCTTCGTTTCGTCTTGTCGGTCTTTGCGAAAACCACAGCGACTTCCGCCTCGCAACCGTTCGTAACCCAGCTTTTCGTTCCGTTAAGGATGTAGATCCCGCCTTTTTTTGCGGCGCCTGTCTTTATTCCTGCCGCATCCGAACCCGATTCGGGTTCGCTAAGAGCAAAGCACCCTACGGCGCCCCGGCACATCCGCGGTAGATATTCTTCCTTTTGCTCCTCGGTGCCAAAATCAATAATCGGAGCGCACGCAAGGGAATTATGAGCCATAACTATTGTCCCGGTTGAAGCACACGCCCGTGATATCTCCTCAATGGCGATTACGTATGAGAGGCAATCAAGACCGCTTCCTCCGTAGCACTCTTCAATGAAATGACCCATAAAACCAAGATCGAACAGTTTTTCCACGATCTCCGAAGGGAAGGTGCTGGTTTTGTCAATTTCGGAGGCAGCCGGCTTGATTTCTTTTTCGGCAAACTCCGAGACGAGGTTTTTAATTAAACGCTGCTCTTGCGTAAGAGCCGAAGCGAGCATGGTGTGTAATTCCCTTTTTAGGATTTGGGTATGCAGAAATTTTAATTCACCCCTCTACAAAAGGCAAAAACGCCTGATTCATTTCATTATCCTGCACTTGAACCAGACTAAAAAGACTCCGGGTTTCACAGGACAAATCAGGTCAATTCTGGGTAAATAACAAATATTCTAAACACGGTTATGAGGACCGTTTGTAATTTGTTTTCCACGCAAGGAAATTCAAGGTCTACAATAACGCTTGACATCGTCATAGACAATTGTACAATTATAATCTCAGGAAGTGGGAATATTGGATATCGTGATTGATACTTCGGCAATTATTGCAGTGATCATAGGAGAACCTGAGAGAGACGCGATTGTCTCCGCCACATCTGGGCAAGAGCTTATTGGCCCCGGTTCCATACCATGGGAAGTCGGAAATGCTTTTACCGCAATGATGAGACAGGACCGAATTGAAGTTGAAGAAGCCCGGAAAGGACTGCAGATTTTCGACCGCATCCCGTTGCGATACGTTCACATCGACATGGAAAACGTCATGTCCATTGCGGCTAAATCTAACACATATGCATACGACGCGTATTTTCTGGATTGTGCCGTGCGGTATCGTGCACCCTTGTTGACACTGGATCTCGCAATGAAAAACACGGCAGGACAACTCGGCATTAGTCTCGTAAATGTGGAGGAATAAGATGGAAATCTATACATACTCGGAAGCTAGACAAAAGCTATCCAGCGTTCTAGATAAAGCGGAATCAACTGGAAAAGTATTGATACGTCGAAGAGACGGCAGGACATACGCGCTGGTGCCGGAACATGCACCCACTTCCCCTCTAGACGTTCCTTCTGTAAAAGCGAATATATCTACTGAGGAAGTCGTTTCACTCATAAGGAGCGAGCGAGAAAAAACGAGAGGGTGAAAATCTCTCAAGAATTCAGAGGAGGCAGGACGCCGTCAGCATTCGCGTCAAACTTCATCAGAAGCGGTGGCAGGAGGAGGAAATCGGCCACTAGGGCCAAGGCGATTACAAGCGCTGTGAGCTTGCCCATCGCTGAATTGAGTTCGAAATTGGAAAAACTCACCACGACAAAGCCTGCCACAAGCACAAGCGAGGTCGTAAGCAGTGCCTGACCCACGGTTCGAAAGGCAGTCAGTACCGCGTCAGCAGAGGTGGAACCGAGTTCGCGTCGAGTCCGCTGGTACCTGCTGAGAAAGTGGACAGTGTCGTCGACCACGATACCCAAAGTCATGGCTGTTACCATCGAAAGTGATACTCCCACTTGTCCGACTGTCAAACCCCATATGCCGAAGCCCAATGCCCCGGGAATCAGATTTGGGACCATGCTCGTGATTCCGAGTCGCCATGATCGCAGTGCAAAGATGAGAATAAAGGAAATTCCAACGAGGGCGAGCGTGGTCCCAGCGAGCATGGAAATAATATTTCGGCGGCCGAGATTGGCAAACATCAACGTGGTGCCGGCACTCACCTGACCGGAAATATTCGGCGCGTGGCCTGCGAGCCATTGCCGCACGCGCTGATCAAGAGCGATCACTTCGTTTGACGAGAGCGTCTGCGTTCTCACTACCATCCGGGTGGCTGACTTGCCGACGTCGATCTGGTTGTTGAGATCAAGGCCATAGGGTAGAGAGATCTCGTAGAGAAGCAGGTACTGCGCAGCAAGCTCCCGGTCTGCGGGTAGCCGGTAATAGGAGGGATCGTCCCCGTTCATGCTCTTGTTTAGCCGTCGGAAGGTATCGGTGATGACGTTTACGTGTATCGTTTCAGGCTGCCCCCTGTACCACTCGGCAAACGCTTCGACGTCGGAGAGATACGCCGGGTCGCTGATCCCACCCGGGGAGCGCGATGGGAGCGAGTACTCCATGGCATACAGACCCGTGAGGTTGTTAACGATGAATTCAGAGTCTTTTCGGAATTGAACGCCCTCGTCAAAGTAGTGGAGGAAGACGTCGTTTAGCTCGTTCTTTGAAATCGATGCCACAAGCACTACCACGATCAGCACGGAACCCAAGAGCAACTGGTGGCTTCGGCGTATCACGAACTTGCCGAACATGACTATCAGGGAATTCTCTCGGGGCAGGGATGCGCGTACCCGAACCGGCAGCAGCGAGAGCAGCGCTGGTAGAAAAGTTACGGAGAGTACGAACGCTGCACCTACCCCAAATGCAACGAAGGTGCCTAGATGACGGAAGGGAGGCGAATCGGAGAAATTCAAGCTCAAAAAGCCGAGCGTGGTTGTCAGGCTCGACAGGAAGACCGGCTGAAGGTTCACCCGGATCGACTCGACAATCGCATCCCGCCTGGTCCTGCTACCGTGATTCTCAGACGTGCCGGACGCCGCATCATGCATGTAGTTGACAACGGCGGAATAGATGTGGACGCAGTTGGCAATAGCCACCGTCAGCACGACGACCGGGGAGACCGCCGAAGGCGATGTCATTGGAAGTCCTACCCAGCCTCCGATGCCCACAGCGGTCATTACCGACATCGTCACGACGAGCATTATTGCGAATGTTCCCGAAAATCCCCGCGTCAGCAGCAGGAGCATGAACGCCATTGCCAAGAAACTCACCGGGATGAGCGTCCTAAGATCGTCCAGCGACACATCCATAAAGGCCTGGTTAAAAATCACCATTCCAGCCAATCGTACATCGATGCCGGGGAAACGCTCTCGAAACTCATTCGCAAGTTTCCGCGAGTGCTCAGCAACTTTCGCACCTTCGCGCATCTGGTCCTCGCCCGGCAACTGCAATGTGACGTTTATTCCTGATACACCGCCGTCGCGTGCCAGCAGGCGCCCCGCGAGAGCCGGTTCCGCCAAGGCGATTTCGCGAATCCGTGACCGCTCTTCGGCATTACTGAAAGCACTCTCGTCCACAAGTTCACGCACCAATATCTCGTCGCCGGCGGCTTCGGTATGCTGAAAGTTGGTAATGGAATCGACGCGGCTCGCAAATGGGGTCTGCCAAGCCCGTTCGGTGAGCCACTCCGTAGCTTCAAGTGCAAGAGCCGATGTGGCGTCCCGGTCCTCCGGCACGATGGCGAAAAAGATGTTGTCGCTCTTGCCGTACATATCCTCCATCTCCTGATACTCGAGGAGCTGAGGGTTGCTTTTGGAAAAGTAGACGCGGTGGTCAGTCGAAAATTCAAGCAACAACGTGCCGCTTGTTGCAATCCCGGTCAAGACAATGGCGGCGACTATGATCGGCCACCGGAACATGATAGCCCAGTTACCCAGCCGCGACTCTATCTCTCTCAGCAATTTCATTATTGCCAAAACAGGGGATTTGACCTGCGCCCGGGACTAAGGGTCACGTCCCCTCTTTCTGGGTAATGGGATGTAGGAATGGTTGAAGACATAGGTGCTCCACCGTTTTTTATGGGCCTGATGAATCCAACTTACGGAAACTCTCCGTTCGTTGCGTGCAGTCACTCCGGCGAGCGGCAAACCGGACTGGACAGTCAAGAAATTCTCTCTACCGTATCCGCTTCAGCGCTGTTTTGGTAAAGTCCTTGGTGTCGAGATCGGTCCCGAACTTGTAGTCCGACCACAGCAGCACGGTACTCTTGCCCGTCAGCAGGTTTGTCATCGTTAACTTGCCGCTTCGCCAGAATCGATCAAGGTATTTTGCGTAGTTCTCCACGACCATCGTCTTGAGGTGCTCATCCCTGCGGTCAAAATACTGTATCTGAACTGTTCGAAGCTCCTCCCGGTCAAACCAGATCAACTGGCGGGAATAGCCGGAATCCTTGCTTTTCGGGACACGCTCAATAACTAGGCACTTGAGATCACCGCAGGGTTCCTCGCGGATGAACCGGTGAGTAAATTTTTCGATCTCAACCGCTCCCATGTCCTCGTAGGAGAATTCGCTGCCCATGAAAGAGCCGGACTGTTTCGAAGCGCTGATGCCTTTCACTCGCTTAAGGGCGGGAAGATAGAGCCACTGTTTGTCTGGGCCGGTCTTGTGGGCGTGGACGAGAAAGGCGGTTCCCTTGACATCCTGCGGGTGGTCAAACACAAACAGGGTCCGATCGCCATCCCCCTGAACTTCAAGAACCTTGAGGCGGAGCGAGCGCTGGGTTTCCTTCCCCTGCTTGTTACGCAACGTCATAGTCAGGTTTGCGGTGAAATTGCCGAAACCCTTCTGGCTCTCACGGGCTTCGGTCGCAATCCTGAGACCCGCTTCCTCGGCGGTACCGCTAAGGAGATCTGAGTACGACTCAGCTGGCCAAAAACAAACTGCAAGAAAGCTCGCAAGCACTGCAAACATTATGCGTGGGATTGAAAACCTTATCATTACTATATTATACCCGACCCTGTGTAGTTATGTATGTAAGCCCCAACAAAATCAGAGATATAGTCAATCCGTATATCGGCAATTCTGGCAAGGCAAGCATCAAAAAGCCGGCACTGGAGCGACTCAGAAACTGTAAGCCAAACTGATCTTTACGTAGCTGTCGCGCCGCACGTAGTATATGAAGTCCTCTTCGTCGATATCCAGAAAAGCCGAGGTCTCAATATGCAGCAACCAGTTGTCCGACGAAAGGCGGCGCCTGAACTCGCCTGCGACGACGCGACTGCTCTTGTTGAGGGAGCCCAGAACGCTGACGACAAATTCGGTGCTCTGCGGATCGTTCAATCCGAGACGCGCGGCAATGAAAAGGTCGTTCTCGAATGCATTGGTTGCCCAGCGGCCACGCCCATCGTAAGTCCATTCGGCAAACAGGACCAGATCAGAGTTCGAACCCAGTACGGAATAGAGTGTGT
>JAPPAR010000017.1 GCA_026705445.1 Candidatus Dadabacteria bacterium | reverse complement strand
TTCTGGCGTCCCCGAGGGGATTTGAACCCCTGTTACCGGCGTGAAAGGCCGATGTCCTAGGCCTGACTAGACGACGGGGACGGCAAAAATTGAGCCGTACAGGATTCGAACCTGTGACCCACTGCTTAAAAGGCAGTTGCTCTACCAGCTGAGCTAACGGCTCAGAAGATGCCGTATTATATCATGGGCCTTTTTCATGTCAAAAAACTACAGTTGTCCTGATAGAAAGTATAAAATCATGTAAACTCCCTTTCTCACTTTCTTTTTTCGGGTCACCATTTAGGATGTCTTTTGCACAAAAGTACAGAGATTTTTCCCTCGTCACTTTGGGAAATTTTTTCTTTTTCTGCAATTTTTCCTCTTTTTTCCTGCTTCCGCTTTTCATAAAAGATATCGGGGGTGACGAGGCTCGCATAGGCTATGTCATGGGCACCTTTGGCATAACTTCAATAGGAGCTATCCCCTTCGCAGCTTATCTGATAGACCACTACGGGCGAAGAAGGTTCATGCTTGCGGGTTCTTTTCTGATGTTTCTGGTTTCCTTTCTCTATATTTTTATATCGGATATTGACGTAAAGATATTTCTCCTGAGACTCATGCAGGGAATTGCTTTCGCTTTTTTTTTCACCTCAGCCGCTACTGCGGTTTCCGACTATGTTCCCAGTGAAATAAGGGCTTACGGACTCGGCATTTTTGGAGCCTTCACAGTAGCTTCTTACTCGGTCGGACCTACTATCGGAGAAATTGTGATCGAAAGATTCAGCTACTCAACCTTCTTTCTCTATACCTCTTTGTTTAGCCTGCTTGCCTTTGTTCTGTGTTTTCTTTCGCGGGAGGGGAACTTCAGGGTATCCGAAAAATCCATTTTCAGCGGATTTTTCGACGTTGTTTTCTCCGAGAGGTTCCGCGTGCTTCTGCTGGTCAATCTTATAATTGCCGTGGGGCTTGGAAGCATGCTTAATTTTTTCTCCGTTTTTCTTGAGGAAAACGGAATTCATGCGTGGAGCTTTTTTCTTACATATTCGGTAACCGTCATATTAATCAGGATCCTGGGAGGAAAGCTTCCAGATATTGTTGAGAGAAGGAAAATAGCCCTGCCTTCAATGCTTATCATGGTGTCGTCCTTGCTGATGATTTTTTCCATAAACTCCACTTTGAGCGCTGTTCTGGTTTCTTTCGTTTTCAGCCTGGGTTACGGAATTCTCTATCCCACCATAAGCGCGATGATTATCGACAGAGCTCTTGATGATGAAAGGGGAACTGCGATGGGAGCGTTTAACATGTCTTTTAGCATTGGGATAAACTTTTTTGCCTTCGCTCTCGGACTCATAGCGCGAGATTACGGCTTTTCGAACATGTATTCGACAACGGGAATGTTCATGTTTGCGGGGTGCATTATCTTTACCTATAAATATTTTATAAGTGCAGGGAGGGTGAAACGTCTTTCATGAAAATAAAATCCGGCGATACCATTCTCCTCGTTTCACCTGATAATAAAAGCTTCATGGTGGTGGTAGAAGAGGGCAAGTCGTTCAGTTCTCACATGGGGATACTCGACCTCTCCACCGCGCTGGGAAAAGAATGGGGAGAAACGATAGTCTCAAGCCTTGGAAACGATTTTGTACTTCTTAACCCTACCGTGGAACAGAAGATTATGAAGGTGAGAAGGGCTACGCAGATCGTTTATCCCAAGGACGCGGCATTGATTCTCTTCAAAACGGACGTGAGAGCGGGAGTGAGGGTTGTTGAAGCCGCGACCGGCTCAGGAGCTCTTACCATCGCGCTTGCGAATTCGGTGGCCCCTTCCGGAAAAGTCTATACGTACGAGAAAAGAGAACAGTTCATGAATAATGCCAAAGATAACGTACGGCGGGCGGGGCTTTCTGAATACGTGAAATTTAACTGTGGCGATGCCAGAGAAGGTTTTAAGGAAAAAGATGTCGACGTCGCGATACTTGATCTCCCTTCTCCATGGTATGGAATTCCGGCGGCTTACGAGGCTCTTGCCTCCGGAGGGAGAATCGCGAGTATTTCCCCAACATACAACCAGGTGGAAAGAACCGCGGAATCGCTTGAGGAAACGGGTTTCGTGAGAATCGAAACGGTAGAGCTTATAATGAGGAACTATCAAGTGAAAAAGGGGAAGACTCGCCCAGATAACAGAACCGTGGCACACACAGGATTCCTTACCTTCGCCTTCAAGGGAATAAGCGATGTTGACGCTCGCGAATCAAAATGACTAACGAACGACTTCTTATAGAAGGCGCGGACCAAATAGGTATTGAAAACATCAGAACCGATCTTTTCCTCTCTTATGTTGACCTGCTACGCAAGTGGGGCAGGCGCATAAACCTGAGTTCAGTTCTCACTGACCGAGAAATCATAATCAAGCACCTTATTGATTCCCTTACAGTGGCTGAATTCATGCCTCCCGGCTCAAGGGTGATTGACATAGGAACGGGGGCCGGTTTTCCTGGAATTCCGCTTTCTATCTACGACCCGTCCCTTAACGTTACGCTTCTTGAGTCGGTTGGAAAGAAAGTTGCCTTTTTAAAGGACGTGAAAAGATCTCTCGGACTTAACGGCATCGATATCCACCATGGAAGAGCCGAGGAAGTAGATAGAGGAATGAGAGGGGGTTTTGACCGGGTGACGTTCCGGGCTCTTGGGAGCGTTGGCACTGTCGTGGCTCTCGGTACTCCTTATCTGGATATAGAAGGGAAGATGGTTATAATGAAGGGACCCCGGGGAAAGAAGGAATGGGAAGATTACGCGAACCGGTATCCGGAATATATGGAACTTCTTTTGACAAAAGAGCTTGAACTGCCTTTTTCAGGTGAGAAAAGGGTGATTATCGTCGCGAAGTCGGTATCTCAGCAGATGGAGACAGAAGCTTGAAGACCATAGGAGTAATAGGCGGAAGCGGTCTTTATGAAATGGAAGGGCTCTCGGATGTTAAAACCGTTTCCATGGAGACTCCATGGGGCAAACCCTCCTCAAGCCTGCTTACAGGAACCCTTGGCAGTGCGCGAATGGTTTTTCTTCCAAGACACGGAACAGGTCACACGGTATCCCCGTCTGAGATAAATTTCCGGGCGAACATATACGCAATGAAAGCTATGGGAGTCGAGTGGATTATATCCGTGAGTGCCGTGGGCAGCCTGAAGAAGGAAATAGAACCGAGGCATATAGTGATACCGGATCAGTTCATTGATAATACCAAGCGGAGACCTTCTACATTTTTTGAAGGTGGTATAGTAGCCCACGTTTCAATGGCCGACCCTGTGTGTTCCGTGCTATCAGGCCGTCTTCGGGAAGCATCGCTTGGCTTCGCTGATACGGTCCACTCGGGAGGAACCTATGTCTGTATTGAGGGCCCTCAGTTTTCTACCAGGGCAGAGAGTCATCTCTACAGAGAATGGGGGGCAGACATAATAGGAATGACCGCAATGCCGGAAGCAAAACTTGCCAGGGAAGCGGAGATCTGCTATTCCACAATTGCCCTCTGCACTGATTATGACTGCTGGAATGAAGATCATGACGACGTCACGGTTTCGGACATAATCGAGATAATGAACAAAAACGTTGAAGCGGCAAGGGAAATAGTGGCCGCCGTAGTTGATACTATCCCTGAGGAAAGGGAATGTCTTTGCGAGGGTGCCCTGGGTCACTCTATAATAACGTCCTCGGACCGCGTAACCGAAGAAACCAGGAAAAGATTTGAACTTGTCGTGAATAAATACATGAGGTCTTAATGAGTATTGTTGTCGTAGGGTCAGTAGGAATTGACACCATAGAAACACCTTTTGGAAGAAAAGAGGATGTTCTTGGCGGGTCCGCCTGTTATTTTTCTCTGGCGGCCCGTAATTTTACGGATGTTCACATGGTCTCCTCCGTTGGAGAAGATTTTCCCCCGGTCTATTCCGAACTGCTTCGCTCAAGGGGCATTGACACGGAGGGAGTAGCGACAAGCGACGGAGAAACCTTCAGATGGGAAGGCAGATACGACTATGATATGAAGGATCCGGAAACTGTCTCTGTCACCCTTGGTGTTCTGGGATCGTTTGACCCGGTGGTTCCCGAGAAATCAAGAGACGCCGATTACCTTTTCTTAGCCAACACGGATCCTGATATTCAGATGAAAGTCCTTGAGCAGGTGAAGTCCCCCCGGGTTGTGGCCTGCGACACTATGAACTTCTGGATAGATAACAAACTCGAGGAACTTAAGACACTCCTCGGCAGGGTTAACATTCTCATAATAAACGATTCTGAGGCAACACAGCTATCACAAGAGCCTTTAATGCTCAAAGCAGCGAGAAAGATAATGGACATGGGACCGGAATTCCTGATTGTTAAAAGAGGAGAGTACGGAGCCTTGCTTTTTTCTCGGGAAGATCTGTTCTTTGCCCCCAGCTACATGCTTGAGCAGGTGCTTGATCCGACAGGAGCCGGAGATACTTTTGCCGGGGGATTCATGGGTTACATAGCATCTCAAGGTAAGGATCTTGACTTTGCCGGTTTTAAAAAGGGAGTTGCCTACGGAAGCGTACTGGCTTCGTTTACTGTTGAGGATTTCAGCGTAAGACGTCTCGGTTCGCTAGAGAAAGACGAAATAGAGCAAAGATACTCAGAGTTCCTCATGCTCTCGATCATGTAGAAGAGAAAATCAGCTCAAGGACTTTACATATTTCATACGGATATTGTAAATCATATCGTCAAGAAGCCCCTTTTCCTCTTCAGTCAGATTCCCTTCGGTTTTTTCCGCCAGTATCTCGAGTATGCTTATGGTATGCTTGGCTGCGGGAATGTTAACTTCTCTTTTTTTTGAGTGGGGATCGGGAATTTCACCCAGATGAATGAGGGCCGAAGCGTTTAATGAGAGAATAAAGCCCGAAAAATCCATCTTTAATTCTTCTTTTTCACCGCTCACGATAAACCACTCTCCTTGCAGGTAGGTTCTTAAAGCCGTTGGATCAATTATAGATACTGGAGGAGTTTTTTTCTAGGGTCGTAGGGATATTTCTCTTTAATCTCGTCCATGAGTTTTTTTATTTGTTCATCCGATTCCTTAGGCATTGCTATCTGAATAACTACGAACTGATCGCCCCGTTTGCCGGTCTTGGGATTTTTCACTCCCTTTTCCCTGAGCCTCATTTTCGTGCCGCTTCCCACCCCGGGAGGAACAGTAAGTTTTACGGGACTTTCTATGGTCGGCACGTCGATCAGCGTTCCCAATGCAGCCTCGTAGACCGTTAGCGGAAGATCAATGTATACATCGTCGTTTTCTCTTCTAAAAACCGGATGGGACAAGACTTTTATTTCGAGAATGAGGTCTCCGGCCATGGAATTTATCTGTTCGCCCTTGCCCGGCAATCTCACCTTGGAACCGGTTTTCACTCCAGCCGGAATCTTAACCGTTATTCTCTTGGTTCCGCCCTCTGGGGACTTGAGCAGAAGTTCCTTCTCTCCACCTTTTACTGCAGTTTCAAAATCAAGTGTCACGGTATGCTGGATATTTTTCGGTCTTATTGGCTGCTGTCGCACGTTACCGAAATCAAAAACATCTCCGAAGCCACCTCTGGCTCCACCCATATCGTAAGACCCGCCTCCCTGTGAAAAGAAATCTTTAAAGATTTCATCTATATCCGGAAATCCTCGTGAATACTGCCTGTAGCCTCCTCCACCAGTTCTCTGTCCACTGAAACTGCTTGTCCCGAACATGTCGTAGGTTTTTTTCTTCTCTGCGTCGGAGAGGGTTTCGTAAGCATGCTGAATTTCTTTGAATTTTTCCTCGGACCCCTTGTTCCCCTGATTCATGTCGGGGTGGTGTTTTCTCGCGAGGTCTCTGTACGCTTTCTTTATCTGGTCCTGCGTCGCGTTTCGCGGTACGCCGAGCACCGCATAAAGATCTTTTCCTGCGTTCATGAAGGTATAAACTCCGATTTTTTAAAGCTCATTATAATACTACTTGAGATTAAAGGAAATTGATCGGGGATTTATATGCTTGGCCACCTGCAGTAGGTACCTTTTTTGACTATTGTGCCAGACTGAATTCGAGCAGTGTTAAAGTAAGTGTTGCAAAACGAAAATAGACGGGAAAATCCAAGATTCCATAAAGAAGTTCAATTGACGATGGAATAAGGGGAACACACTCAAGGTAGTAAGGTGATGAGCGAGAAGAAAACTGTCGCCGTGACGGGTGCGGGCGGGTTCATCGGCTCAAGGCTGGTGGATAGGCTGGCGCAATCAGACCATGTGGACAGCGTTATAGCGCTTGACTGTCTCCCGCTAGAAATATCCTATCCGAAAGTCAGAACATTCCAGAGGGACATTGGGGAGTCCACTTCGGACATTCTGCGAAAGTACCGGGTTGACGCGGTTGTCCACTTGGCCTTTCTCTTGCGTCCCGGTCATGACCGCAAGGCAGCGCACAGGGTTAATGTCAGCGGTACGACCCAGGTGATCAACGACTGCCGGGATGTCGGCATAAAACACCTTGTTTACCTCAGCAGCACCACTGTGTACGGTGCCCGTTGCGGGACTGAGCAGGCATATACCGAGGAGTCACCCGTCAGACCTGTTCGAGGCTTTCAGTACGCCGAGGACAAGGCCGCAGCGGAACTCAAGCTTAGAACATTTGCAATAAACAATCCCAGCTCCTGCGTCACCATACTGAGGGGATGCACGGTAATGGCGCCCCAGCGCGAGAATTTCGTTACTGAGGCCTTTTTCAGACTGGCGAGCGTCCGCGTTCTCGGTGCAGATCCGCAGATGCAGTTCATCCACCTGGACGACCTGATCGACGCCTTTGAGTTGTGCCTGCTGAAGCCTGCCTCCGGGGTATTCAACATCACGGGAGAGGGAACTGTTGCCTATAGCGAGATTGCAAGCATTGCGGGTAGGCGCGCGATTGCTCTTCCAGCGCCGCTCCTCGCATTCATCACGTGGGCAACATGGATTATGCGACTGCAAAGCGATTCTCCCGCGTGCGGGATCGAGTATGCAAGATGGCCGTGGGTGGTCAGCAATGAGAAGCTGGCACGAGAGACCGGGTTCCGTCCAAAACACACTTCCCGGGAAGCGTTGGTGAGTTCGGTGCTGGCTGGCAGTTAATTTCCTCTCTTCCCTTTGAGCATGAGAGCGTGAATCACAGTGCGGGTGAGTATGCAAGGGAGAAAGCACATACAAAATTTATTCTCATATTCGCACCCTCTATCTGTTGCGTTATACTCTTAATCGCTATTAGTTCAGATGACCCCAGGCTGGGTCTCCGCAAAACATCTCCCGGGAATAAGGGGAAAATCCAAATCCATTTTGACTACTAGCAAATGCCCGGCATTTACGTGTGCCGGAGATCAGCCTTGGGCAGAAGAGGATACAGTGAAAAAGGTTTTATTTACCTTGCTGCTTTTTTCCATCAGCTGTACAGCAATTCTGGATGAAGTGATTCGTGATAAACTGATTGATGAACTGGAGGAAGACGAAGAGGAAGAAATTGAATACTGTTACGATGAATATTTGTCCTTACCCCAGACTGGAGAATATCCCGAAGAGTTGATAACACCAGAAGACGAGAAATGGCGGTGTAGTGATGGTTCAAGATTCCAGTTCTTTGCGGATGGAACATTTTTTCTTGAACCGAGCGCTAGTGACCGTCGTGAGTTTAGAGAGTATTGGGAAGCCTGCGATGTACCCTATGACCGTTTTGGAGTTGAGGGTGAATGGATCATCAGGCGCAGCAATCATCTGTGCTACCAGTTCTACGATTACACACCCGGCTTGTTTATATGTAGAAGAGCTGACATTAGAGGAAATTCTCTCACCTTGGCCGGGAGGACAACTGTTTCTGGTGGCGACCGAACCGACACTGTGCAAGATAGAACCTTGTTCTGTAACCTGAGATGAAGGCGAAAAAATATGTACGATTCCCAATTTTTTTGGGGGTTTTATAGGTTTTTCTAACTTTTATTCCTGGTGGGAACTTCTTGAAATCTGGCGATGGTAGTGGTTATACCTGTCAGTTCTCTACGGATTCGAGTATCCTGTCTGCAATCTCAGAAAAGGCTTTTGCGGCCGTGCTTTGCGGATCAGATTCCACGATGGGAGTTCCGTTGTCCCCACCGATTCTTATCCGCGGATCGATTGGGATTTCTCCAAGAAACGGCACTTCAAATCTCTCTGCCATACGCCTTCCTCCACCCCTGCCGAATATGTCTATCTTGCCGTCCACACCGGGCATATCTAGATAGCTCATGTTCTCCACTATGCCAAGAATGGGAATATTCAGTTTGTTAAACATCAGTATCCCTCTTCTTACGTCCACTAGGGCTACGTCCTGAGGAGTGGTTACTATAACTCCTCCGCTTATCGGGGCCGTCTGCGCCAGAGAAAGCTGGGCGTCCCCGGTACCTGGAGGAAGGTCGATTATCAGGTAATCCGTTCCGCTCCACTCAACGTCCTCGATAAACTGCTTTATCGCTCCATGTACCATGGGACCTCTCCATATCACGGCGTCCTCCTCGTTCACGAGAAAACCGATGGACATTACCTTGAGGCCGAACTTTTCTATCGGAACGATCTTGTCATCGTCGGTTGCGCGGGGTTTTTCGCTTATTCCCATCATCAAAGGAGCGCTTGGTCCCCAGATGTCGGCATCCATAAGCCCGACCTTCTGTCTTTTTTTTGAGATTGCCAAGGAGAGGTTTGTCGCTATTGTTGACTTGCCGACCCCTCCTTTGCCGCTTGCGACGGCTATGTAGTACTTTACATCGGGAAGCTTGCTTTTTTCACTACCCGCATCGGCAGTTATCTGCTTCTGTGGTCGCGAGCCGGTCTTCATCGAGAGGTCTTCAACTCCGGGTATGCCGAAAATGGCTTTTCGGACTTCTTCCTCGATTGTGGACTGAAGTTTCTGGTCGGGCTTGGGAAGTATTATGGAGAGGGTCACCTTCGAATCTTCCACGAGAATGTCTTTTACGAGACCGAAGGACACTATGTCCCGGTTAAATCCCGGATAGTTAACACCCTTAAGAACTTTTATTATCCGTTCTCTGTTTAGTTCCACGCGGAAAGTTCCCCCTAAGAGATACCCAGTTTCTTTTTTCCTTCCTCGGATATCATGTCGGGGTTCCAGGGAGGATCCCATATCACTTCTATTAGCACGTTGTCGGCTCCCGCGCTTTTAAGGGCCATTTCAGCTTGGCCTGCTATATGTGCCCCCATGGCGCACCCCGGGGTGGTAAGGGTCATCTTGATCTGAACGTTGCGCCCGGAGATTTTGGTGTCGTAAATAAGTCCGAGATCCACTATGCTCACGGGAAGTTCGGGGTCGTACACATCCTTAAGAGCGCCGTAGACTGTCTCTTCCGTTATTTCCGGGCTGTTTTCGGGTTTTTTCTTCTTTTCAATCTTTGTAAAAGACACGGGGCTTTTATCCTTGGAGGAACCGCCCCTGTCTATCTGAATTATCTTTTTTATCCCCATGATTCTCGCCTCCTGATTTCCTCTTTATTAATGACTATGAAAAACTTATTGAGTCGGCTTTCCTCTATGCCGCTTAGATTACTTCTTATACTTTGCCGAACTCTTCAGAAGAAATAAAGACTCCGGGGGTATTAGCCGAGCCAAGAAAGTACTTGAAACATACATTCAGCCTTGCGCTTTCTTGACACTATAATAACTATTCAATAGCATTTTCCGCAAGTTATGAGGCAATCCCGGCAGATATCAATCGGCGACGTAAAAATAGGCGGGGGAGCTCCCGTTTCGGTTCAGTCAATGACTATTACCGATACGAGAGACGTTGCGTCAACGGTTTCCCAGATAAAAAGACTTGAGAAAGCGGGTTGTGACATCGTCAGGGTCGCCGTTCCCGACATGGATGCCGCAAAGGCCCTGGGAGCGATAAGAAAAGAGATAGGAATTCCCCTTGTCTCAGACATACACTTTGATTACAGACTGGCCCTTGAATCAATAAGACAAGGAGTCGACGGGATGAGAATAAACCCCGGAAACATCGGCGCCAGGTACAGAATAAAGGCCGTGGTTGACGCCTGCAAGGAAAGAAGAGTTCCCATAAGAATAGGCGTGAATTCAGGCTCTCTTGAAAAAGACATACTCAAAAAGCACAAACACCCAACGGCCGAGGCTTTGGTTGAGAGCGCAATGAGACATGTCGGCATACTCGAGGACCTTGATTTTCTCGACATAAAGATTTCAGTCAAGTCCACCGACGTGAGGAAAATGATTACCGCATACAGAATGCTCGCGGACAAGACCGAATATCCGCTCCATCTAGGAGTTACCGAGGCGGGGACCCCGGGAATGGGGACGGTGAAATCCGCCATAGGAATCGGAGCGCTTCTGGCTGAAGGGATAGGTGACACGATAAGGGTGTCCTTAACCGGCGATCCCGTGGAGGAGATAGTTGTCGGAATGAACATACTGAGGTCCCTTGGAATCAGGAACAACGGAATTGAACTTATCTCGTGTCCGGGATGCGGGCGACTTGAAATAGATCTTGAGAAGCTGGTTTCTGAAGTTGAGCAAGGTGTTTCCGGTTTTAACCTTCCAAGACCGGTTAAAGTCGCCATACTGGGTTGCGTTGTTAACGGGCCGGGCGAGGCCGCGGAAGCCGATATAGGGATAGCGGGGGGAAAGGGCAAGGGAATGCTTTATCGGGACGGAAAACTGATAAAATCTTTCAGAGAAGCCGATTTGGTCGGGGAGCTTGTCAAGGAAATAGAGAGAAATTACGTTAACTGAACTGAAAACCCCGCAAACGCAAAATTGCTTTCCAGCTGAGTTCAAATCACTTTAAAGGAGAAAAACGAATGAGGTTTTCTTCCTATTTCATACCCACGGTCAAGGAAGATCCTTCGGATGCCGAGATCGTAAGTCACAAGCTTATGGTAAGAGCAGGCATGATAAGAAAGCTTGCGGCCGGGATCTACAACTACCTTCCTTTGGGACTCAGGTCCATAAGAAAAGTCGAAAACATAGTGCGGGAAGAAATGAACAGGGCAGGAGCCATAGAGCTCCTCATGCCCGCAGTGCTTCCGGCTGAACCCTGGATCGAAAGCGCCAGATGGGATTACTACGGAAAGGAGCTGCTTCGCTTCAAGGACCGAGCCGAGCGGGATTTCTGTCTGGGGCCCACGCACGAGGAAATAATAACGGACATAGTCAGGAAGGAGATTCGTTCCTACAAACAGCTTCCCGTTAATTTTTACCAGATACAGACGAAATTCAGGGATGAAATCCGTCCCCGCTTTGGGGTTATGAGGGCACGTGAATTCATAATGAAAGATGCCTACAGCTTCGACGTTTCGGATGAGAGAGCGGATCGTTCCTACCAGGCGATGTACGACGCCTATGTGCGTATATTTGAAAGATGCGGGCTCGCGTTCAGCGTGGTTGCCGCCGATTCAGGAAACATCGGCGGAAGTTTCTCACATGAGTTCATGGTGACTGCCGACACCGGGGAAGACGTAATAATGAGTTCCACGGAGGCAGATTACGCCGCCAATCTGGAACTCGCAAAAATCGGCATTTCAGAAGACGAAAGGGAGGGATTAAGAACAACCTCCGGACTTGAAGAGGTCTCCGAGGTCCATACCCCGGGCCTTAAGACGGTTGAGGATGTGGCGCAGCTTTTAAAAGTCGGTCCGGAAAAACTGATAAAGACTCTTATAGTGCATACCGAAACAGAGCCGGCCGTTGCGCTCGTAAGGGGAGACGCGGAGCTCAGTCTAACCAAGCTTCGAAATTTTCTCGGATGTGACGTTGCAGAACTTGCCGATCCGCAGACAATTCTGGAAGTTTCAGGAGGGCCGCTCGGATTCAGCGGACCCGTGGGACTTAAGAGAAAGAACGTGAGGGTGATTGCGGACAAATCCGTTCGCAATATGAAAAACGCCGTAACGGGAGCCAACAAAGGCGACTATCACATAACCGGCGTTAACCCCGGGCGGGACTTTGAAGCCGACTCCTATGCGGACATAAGGGTGGCAAGGGAAGGGGACCCGTGCCCGGTTTCTGAAAACGGAGTTCTGAAGGCGTCAAGAGGCATCGAAGTCGGTCATGTTTTTAAGCTGGGAACCAAGTACAGCGAAGCCATGGGAGCCACCTACGTAGATGAAAACGGAGTGGAAAAACCGCTTGTTATGGGTTGTTACGGAATCGGGATAGGAAGGACGGTAGCAGCAGCGATAGAACAGAATAACGATGAGTACGGAATAAAATTTCCCGTCCCCATAGCTCCGTTTGAAGTTTCCGTGCTTCCGATAAACATGAAACAGCAGGATGTGAGGGACGTAGCGGAAAAAGTATATTCAGCGCTTCTCCACGATGGAGTGGATGTTCTTATTGATGACAGAGCGGAGACCGCTGGCGTGAAATTCAAAGATTCGGATCTGCTCGGAATCCCGATTCAGGTCACTGTCGGGCAAAGAAGCCTGAAAGAGGGCAAGGTGGAGATAAAGAATAGAAACTCCGGTGAGAGAATAAGCATTATGGTAGAAGAAGTCTCAGGAGAAATTGCTGCTCTTTTAGCTGAACAGAGATAAGAAGAAGAACCCCGGGACGGAAATTTTGGGGTTTATATACTTCACTGCCCAAAAGTGTGATAAGATGTGAGCATGGGCTTAATGTATTTTTCCTGTAGAGCAAATTCAAGATAATACTGCAGCGTCTGAATAGTATAGAGAAGCACTTAAAATGAGCCACTCAGAAGTTAAACCGAACTTCATTTGCCAAAACAGCGTTTTGATCAATAACGACGGGGGGATTGTGC
>JAPPAR010000016.1 GCA_026705445.1 Candidatus Dadabacteria bacterium | reverse complement strand
CTTTATTATAACACAAACAACGGCCTTTTCTATACCTTACCGTGAGAAATCCGGGTTAGCCAGCATGTTCTTGAACGAAGCGAAATATATCGCTGCCGCTTCGCCCTCTGCCCCTAATAACTGCTGAACATTATCTATGTTATGAGCTTGCTTGGCGATACGTTTCAACCTTTCCAGCGCTTGGTCTTTGCTGGTAGTGTCTTCTCGTTCTGTGCGCCAGTTACGGCGGAGCATGGTACGAGAGTTCTGTATTTTTGCCGTCACCAGATTGCGGGAAAGAGCCAGACATCTGTTTTCATCAAAAGCGTAGCGATAC
Source organism: Candidatus Dadabacteria bacterium (assembly GCA_026705445.1). Lineage (NCBI taxonomy): Bacteria > Pseudomonadati > Thermodesulfobacteriota > Candidatus Dadabacteria > Candidatus Dadabacteria bacterium. The sequence goes on along the minus strand of JAPPAR010000016.1, from coordinate 8,797 downwards.
TGGGCTTCGCGTACGGCCACGTTTCCGTTTCCGGTTCCAGTCGTGTGACCGAGAAACCAGCCTCCTGTGGAAAGCCAGGACACGGGGATTTCGCTTTTCATAAGTTCGTGTAGCGCGGGAGTTGTAACCGACACAGGCCCCAGCAGAACAACTTGCGAAACATCTATCATCGGCACTTCCATTGAATCTTCCTCGGTTTCCACGATCAGTCGCTCGCCGCTTTTCCGCAATCTTGCGCCGGGTGTCTGCACATAGAGAGGAAGTGCGGGGTCGTCTGACGGGTTCAGGGGGCGGGGAGTGTATTTTTTCGAGAACAGATTGGTTTCGTCCGGAAGACATATTCCGGCTAGCGAGCAGCGGGGACACTTGGGGCTGTTCTCCAGCGGTGGTGGTCTATGACCGGAGGCGGCAGCGTCTCGCAGGGCGGAAATTGCGCTAATGGTCTTGGCTCGGAGTTCATCATCCAGAATAACCGGGACTTTTTCTCTGGAACCAACGTACCAGAGTGCGCCTTGGGGAACCTCGTAGCCGTTATCTTCCAGAATCATTGCCTGCGTGCAGACCTGTACTCGCTCGGGTTCGTACGCCCCGGAGGCGACATGAGGGCGCTTCCCCCTTTTGAAGTCCACGGGCATTGCCGTTCCTTCGCTGATTTCCACGACATCCATTTTTGCTATAACACCCAGACGTTCCGAGGAAAGAGTGATGGATCGGGTCTTAAGCACTTCATCACCAAGATCCTCTGGGGAGGGCAACTGTTTCCCATCTTTGTCCACTCGGGCATGGACGCGCTTTCCTTGGGCCGTGTCCCCGCTATCGGCCCATTCGCCCTCCACCCACTCCAGATATGCAAGTCGAGGGCAATATACCCATTCGTTGACCATCCGTGCCGGAACTAATGGCGTATCATCCCTGATAGGTGATGGAGGTAGTGGCAGGGAAAGTTGGTTTTTGTTGTCCATTTTGGTTTCAAGGATCTTTTATTTCTCGCCCGCTCAACTGTCATGCAAAAAATTCTTTTCCATTGAACCTCAATCCTGCAAGTTCGGAATATACCATAATGATAATATAAGGGATAATTGTGAAATCATGTTGCCGGTTTGTTGGCGACAGTTTTGTAGAGACTTTCTTTCGCTTGGAAGCCCTAATGTCACTGATAAGGGGTGTTCTTGATTCCGGCAATATGCATGAAAGGAGATTCTCAAGTAGATTGCAGGGCGAACAGCCCGAGACCAAAATGGCAAGCATATCCGAGACACAGGGGACCTTTTACTGGTTCAGGAAAGCTCAGACGTAGCAGTGCTCCCTGAGTATCCAGTTGCTTTTCCCGTCCTCTGGAACGAAATCGGTGAAAATGTGTTGTACGGCGAGGAGCACCTCCGATTTTTATTTCCGGTAGAACCTTAACTTCTATATGGTCAAGGAGGCTCTCGTTAACTATTCCCCTGAGCTTCAGGAGCCTTTTTACTTCTTTCGGATAACCTTGAGCTTTGAGGTGTCCTGTAGCAAGAAAAGGAGTCAGGCTTTCCCAGTGTTTTCCTGTACCAAGTATTGCGGAAGAATCGGAAAAGTCGTCAAGGTTGCCAAAGCCCTCAAGAGCAAGCCGCCATTCAAGAGCTTTCGATTTTCCACTGTCATCGTGGGTGCCTCTCTCGTTAACCCAGAGGTGTGTCAGCCGGTCAAGTTTTACCCTTACGTCAGAATCGAAACCCTCTGGTGCGTAGACGGTGATGTGGTCTATCCATCCGTCTCTGTTAACGTCCTCAGGGAGCCAGAATGCATGCGAATGCGACGAATCGCGCAAAGGTTTTCCCTCAAGAGTGCGCCCTGAAATTACCGAAGGGGCTTTCTGTTTTCTGCGACCAGTGGATTCATCTTCTTCCCACCCGAATTTTGACAAAGCGGCAAGTCGTATCAGTTCACCTATTTTGACTGCATCCTCAATTCGCGGAAGCGGTCTGCCAGCTAACAAGTAACGGGCCACTGTATAACGTTTCTCTTTCTTAATATTGCGACTTCTGGAATTGTAGCCTTGGGGGATCAACGATTTTTCCTCATAAGGAGCGGCATATATAACCTCTCTGGATGCAGGGGGTCTGCTCCAGCCATATCGCTGATAGTCTTTGGTTTCAAGAGACAGTGCGTCAACCAGAAGTTCAGGCAGAGTTGGTCCGAATTTCCTTTCGGCTTCTCTTTTTAGAGCTTCTTCTGTAGGAGTTTTTTTCCCCGAAGCTTTGGCTTTGTCGTACAGTTTTTTTTCAAACTCCCCCATTAAACGTGTTCGTTCCGATGCGTAATCATCTGCACTACGTGGTGCGATTACTCGGACCGGATTTCCCCCGTTATACTCAAGTCCATCCGCTGGAGGGCATATCACATCCTTTTCTTCATCAGGTTGCCAGTTGCTTGTCGCCACACAGTCGGTCCAGCTTTCAGCCCGTCCCAGATACCCAATTCCCTCTGCAAGATGTGAGGCGAATTCAAACATATCGGAATTCAACTTAAGGTCCGGCCAGAACGCAACGAGTTTTTCATTCTTAGGCAGTTGCAGGAAAGCATCATAGACCAAACTCGGATTCTTTCCCTTCACAGGAACGTAGTAGCAGAGATAAGCGTGTATAGAAATTTTCGGTAGTCTGTAAGAAGGCAGTTTTTCTGCAAGAACAGAGATAAGGTTGCTCAGGTCCTTTTCTTCCCATTTGCTATGCCGACATTTGCGGTTATAGCTGGCAACCAAGGCCCGGAGAATGCGCCAAGGTTCGGGAGGCCAAGCGACAGTGGCTTCATTGACATGATGTCCCCAGAGAGTCGCATGGTATCTGTTTGCAGGAAATCTGAATATGAATGCAAACATATCGTTTTTACTTTCTGTAAGTAACCTTAAGAACCGAAGGGTCGCTGAACATCTGCTGTTTTCCGACTGCGTCAATAAGTTCAGGCAACTCGCCGGAAAGTTCATCTAATGACGGAAACTGGAATTTATCTGGCTGGGTAACCGTAATACTTTCTACTCCTAGGTCGCAGGCAGTGCGCAGACGAAGCCCTTCATTTAGGAATTTTCTTATTTTGAATAATCCAAACACTATCAGCAGTCTTTCCGCATCTTCTCCCAGTCCGAAAGACTGGATCTGTCTGAGGTCAAGGTTAAAGTAGGCAGTCATATTTCCACATGTCCACTCATCCCTCGCAAAGGGAACATTTCCGAACCCTTTACCCGTATCTCCTTTGGGGTTTACGATGTCATTCTTCACTCCTCCACTGGTCGCGACTCTGACATCCCTTGCCTCTATGAAAGAAGAAAGGACACGAGGCAGCCGCAGCCTACCTCCGGCAAGTTCTTTTTTTGCTAGGAAAACTCCGTGTAGCAAAGAGTTTGTGTCATATTTCATAAGGATTCGTGCTAGTTCGCGTATATCGACTCTTCTCTCATCCATAGACGCAAGGCTTTCCTTGAGGATGTTAAATACAGTCCTGTCTTTGCTCTCAAGTATGTAGGGAGAATTGATTCTATGGGATTCCAGAACAGAGTTTGTAAGCGATTCTCCCTCTTTATCAACAACTTTTATCAGGGGCAACCCTCTGAGAGGTTCAACCCAGTCATCAGCGACATCATCCCAACAGACGGCCTCAAGGCGGTTGGCCATGCTCTGAGAACTTTCAACTAGAATAATCTGTCCCGCTCCCTCGGGGTCTTCAAAGACCGCATGTCCAAGATTTGGAAATCCGGTTGGCTGAAAACGAGACCCTTGAAGAGGTCTTAGTGTCGCCTCAACGAGCAGTCGAGGAGACTCAAAAAGAGTAGATATATTAATTGGCATTCTTCACTCCTTATTATGTGTTTTGTGCTTCTTTCTCTATGCGGTATGCCCGCCCGACAATGTACTTCAGATCCTGTTCGCGCAGTGGAATTACCATGGACGCAGCAAGCAGTTTCCCGCTGATTGCGGCAGTGAAACTGTATGTTCCTGCAGAAGGTGGTCGCCCACTGAAATGCGAATCAATTCCTGATGCCCTAACCCTTGCGAAAGCCATTCGTACCGCTTCATCCACTTTATCACTCCGCAATTGCGCGACAATACCGGAAGGAACAGGAATTTTGCCGCTTGGCGGTAATATGCTTGCTTCCTCAAGGGTTGTATCTGGAGTAAACACAGGCTTTAATGCTGCGTAAGGGAATGGGGGAAGCGGCTGACTGGAACTTTCAGAAGCAGATTCAAGAAAAATTGCGGGACGCACCCAGACGAGACCGGAAAGAATCCGTTTACAGCGTGCATAGTCAAAGTTGGGCGAGAGAAACGCAGAGATATCCATCCAGTTAACTTTTATGGTTCCATACAAAGGTTTGTCCTGTAGGTCTCTGGTATTCTGTTCAATAAGACGTCGTTGCAGCACCGAAACCAGACCGGAAACGATATCTGTTGATTCCAGAACACACAGCTTCTTGTTGGACTGAACATCCCACTCTCTATATCTTCTCATTACTGATGCCGAAACCACAGGAACGAAATGAGCGGCCATGGGTATTTCCTCTCCATGACCATTTGCCGTCCGGGGGTCTCCTGTCTCTGCTCCGGATGTCTGTCGGGAAATTGCTGTCTCAACTCCTGAGGCTGGTTCTTCCTCGTGGGAAGACTGCCAACCAATGCTGGCAAGAGCCCTTGCTATCCTGTATTCACAAGTTCCATCATTGGCTTTGTGTATCCACTCGCTTGAAAGTCGTGGCGGGGGAGGGGGTTTTTCATCAAGCGAACCTTCAACTCTTGCAAGCCACAATACAAAGTCCCCGATAGCAACAAGCGTATTCTGTAAAGAGCGGGGAGTGCCATAACCTGTCGCAGTCATTTCAAAAAGAGAGTCTTCCAGTTTTCTTATGGAATTCCGTGCGGAAGAAGAATCAGTCCTCCGTGCAAACCGGCGAACCCTCTCAAGCCATCTTCCCACATCGAGATCCTCTATCAGTCGTGTAGAGTCAGGAACCTCATGGAGCACCTTTCGCTTGCCGAGAGATACTGACAGATAGGCTTTTCCAGATCGCTCGAGGAACCCGTAACGCTCGAAATGTTCTACTCCGCGGTTAATCCCGAGGCTTGCAACGGCCCGCGCGAAGTCCAATCCGTTACGCGCGTTCTTGCCCCGCAACACTGCACGTCCTTCTTTTAACAAGACAGTGACTTCCTCGCAACTGGCCGGATGTTTCCACAGAGGTGCCCAGAATTCCGCCCTGGATTTTGCTTCGTCAGCACCGGAGACACTTCCATGTCCAGCACCAACCGTACTTACCATGAAAGGGAAACTCGCACCGGGATCAGTAGTGCTCTGATGACGGCGCGTTGCGGCACCAGCGAACATGATGGCGCCTTCAAGCGTGAATATAAAGTCCCAAGGATTTACTGAAGAATCACCTTCAAACCCTTCACTGGTGGCATTTGGCCCACCGGAGTAACCTGGAGAGAATTGGCCAACAGCAACTTTAGAGAGACCCTGTGAAGTGTCTCCGAAAAGGGAAGTCCTGAGCAGCCTCTCTGTATTGGGCAAAGGTTTGCCGCTTTTTACTTCGAAAAGCCCTGTTTCCTCAGAGACAAGACGCTGCATGAAGTTGTTCGTGAAATCAAAATTGCCATCGTTTCCTCCGGTTCCGAGAAGGGGAGGAAAACTGATACGGCCACTGTGAAAAGCAAGTACAGCATCAAGCCAGCCGAGTGCATATTCTGGGTATTCGGCACGAAGCGCGGAGATGAGTTCAGCTTTCTGTTCCCCCTCGGGACGAGCGGACAATCCGCGATTTCTTATTGCCCTCTCGGCAATCTGGATCACTTCCTGAAGAGGAAGGAACCGCTTGGATATGTCATTTGTTTTTGAAAGTGCATCAAAAGCGGTGTTTTTCTTGCTTGGAAAAAAGCAGCTGCCACCGTTCCAAGGAGCTATAATCGGGCTGGGGACGTAATCTTCAAGAAAGAAGCTCAGCAGATCCTCGCAACTCAGGCGACTCAGGAGACTGAACTGATCGTTGGTCCAGAATCCTTTGGCTCTATAATCTGCTGCCACACCTCCCACTCGATTTAACGGATTCGCTACTAGGCGAAACACCCCGAGTGCCTTAAGATAACATGAAAGCGGCTTTGAATAGCACCCGCCAAGAGGAATAGTGTAAGGAATTTTATCGTTCTTCATTTTCTTTTTCCGACGCCCTCCAGTCGGCTACTCTGAGAATTGCCTCAAGCCAGGCTAAGCGGAAGGGCCCATATTTCGACAGAAGGTTGTTGGTGCGTTCAGTCCAGCTTGCACCTGTAACCGGATGTTCACCGAGTACCATTACAGACAAATCCAGATGTCCTCCTGTCCAGAGAGGTTTCCCGTTAATTTTTACCGGAGGGATTTCATCTCCTTCCCTGACACCCCGGGCAAAAAGCCCGATGTCAGTCCGACCGTCACCTCTCTCCCTTGTCTGAAGAGTTATTTCCTGTGGTAAGGCCTTGAGATTCATCCGTACCTTGCCATGATGTGCCGCAATCAAGTATGCCGTCAAGTCTGCTTCTCTTGACCATTGGGCATGTGCCAAGTAAGCCAAGGCTGACGCAAGTTCGTGTCGGAAGTAAGGTCGCCCCCGGTTTCGGTCATAATAACGAGCTTTAGCAAGCAGACAGTCAGGTCGTGGATACAGCCCCGGATCATCTGTGGACATACGCTCCTGAAACGCGTAGTGAGCCTTTCCTACATCGTGCCATAGTGCCGCTTCAGAAACAGTCTTTTTTATGTGTAGCGGCATGTCTATAACGGAGCAAAGACTCTTTGCCTCGTCCACCACATGCACTAGATGATCAGCCAGATTTATGAAGTGGCCTGCTCTGCTGTCTGGATCACCATCGGATGTTTCTATATTAGCAGCTTCATCAAAAGCTTGTGCAACGGCTTCGACAGGTACCTTGCTCTCAAGGTCAAACCCTGTCTCTTTGGTATAACCCCCTTCCCTTAGATCCAGCATCAGAACTAGGCCCGGCCAAGGAGAATCGTTGAAGCGAACCCATGTTGAGTGGGCTTGGCGGGAATTCGCTTGCAAATCAACAAAAAAGGCTGCGATCTTTCTGGATTTCAACCAGTTTTTGCAAAGACCAATAGGCACTGAGCAGAGTTCATGTCTGCTCGGCATAGGCTGTTCTGTGCTGTTGTCCGATAAGTCACGCCAGAAAACCTTTACATCAGTATCTTCCGAATCTCGGACATAAGATGAAATGTCGACGTCAAAACCCGTAAGGTCTGGATCGGTATCATACAAATCCTTAAGGTCCTTGCCTCGAATAACGGATTGAACGGAGTAATCATCCGGTTCCGGTGACGGAAGGTTTGACGATTTTACATCGGTCAATGAGGTGATTCTCTTGCGGCAGATTTCGATTTCTTGAGGAGAATAAGGGGCTGATACGCCTTTGATATTCTTCTCGTCGGCGACAATGTCAATCCAGCGTATTGTGCCCCCTCCACGATTGTTCAGTTCCCCGTAACGGTTAACCCTTCCCAGCCGCTGGACAATTGATGAAGCAGATGCGATTTCCGTAATCATTACCGAAGCGGAAATATCTACCCCCGCCTCTATTGCTTGGGTTGCCACAACTACAAGGTCCTTTTCTTCTCCGGCTTGGGTGGGAAGCTTGTCCATCTGTGCCTTGCGGTCTGCAGGCCGGAATCGTGAGTGAACAAGAACAAGCCTGTCGGATAAGATGCCTTTCTTTACAAGTTCCTTGTGTACGGCTTGGGCTCGTGCGACTGTATTTACAACGAGCAGAGTCATCTGTCCCTCCCTGTGAAGAGAAAGAGCCTCTGAAGCCAGATTCTTCGCATATTCCCGCAAGGACTCTTTTTTCGTGCTGCAAAGAGACGTATCAGCCTTCTTTATGGGTTTTGGAGCGTGAACAAGTCTTTGAACTTTTGGAGAATCCTCGTCCTCAAGAAAGTCGCGGGGGACATTCCAGACTTCAAGATGTTTCTGGAAATCTGCGGTTTTTAGCCATTCGGGATGCATAGTCGCGGATATCCAGAGACTTCGAGAAGGAATTTGTGTCCCAAAATTACGACGGAAACCTTCTAACTGAGAAGAGGTTGCAAGACCGGAACTCATAAGCTGTACCTCATCAAATACCCATTGCGTATCATTGTGAAGCAATCCGAAATCTAAAGGCCACCGAAACCGATTCATTGCGTAGCCGCGCATCAGTGCGCGACTGAGCAACATGTCCTGACTGCCTATCAGTATCGTGGGCCTTTCAGGGTTTTTATACCATTCAGTTTCATCGATCCCGCCCATGAGTATATGCACATCATTCTCTGGATCAGGCAGGCAGGTTTTCAAGCGATAATCTGTGTTATGAAGACGTTCCAGCCACTTTCTGATATTTCCCTCTGTCTGCTCAACCAATGTACGCATAGGTAGGCAGTATGCCAGCCTACGAGGAGGCGTTTGCTTGTCCTCTAAGGTGTGTTTCCAAGCCCAAGCAAGTACTACTGCAGCAGTTTTGCCAAGTCCTGTGGGAGCAATGAGAATGTCTGGCCAGTCCCGTTCAGCCAGTGCTTGCTGGTATGAGTAAGATTGGATGTCATTTCCAAGAGCAATAGAAAAAAATGATCTAAAATTCCAAGACATAGTATCTCAACACATTTGCAAGCTAGGCAATTTTTTGGAAGAGAACTCATCCCACAGTGAGCAAGACAAGTAACCCAATCATAACAAATCATTCTTACCTGATCTAGCCCGGATTTCTCACGGTAAGGTATAGAAAAGGCCGTTGTTTGTGTTATAATAAAG
>JAPPAR010000015.1 GCA_026705445.1 Candidatus Dadabacteria bacterium | reverse complement strand
GGGAAGAGTTCGGTTGTGTCTGAGCTGTGTTCGTGGAGGGAGTGAAATCCGGATTCGTAGTCTGAATATGTTGATAGGGGAGGTTTTTAGTTATGGGAGAATTACGTGCTGTTTAGGGGGCAACGCAATACGGAATGCAATTGCTGGACAATGCTCTTCTTCGCTCGGGCTCGCCCTCGCTGCGAAGAGCATTGTCCCCTATCGGTCCCTGTGCTAAACTCCCATGAAAAGAGATTATTGAAGTTAGTGGTGCACTTTAAAGTTCAAGTGGTGGAACTTAAAAAATAAAGATAAAACCGTTTTAGTTTTTGATGATCCGATAACCAGTCTGGATTCACCAAATTTAAAAATTCTTGCAGAGATAATACATAAGAAAACGCAAGAATTTGGGCAGGTTATAGTTTTTACACACCATCCCCTTTTCTTCAAATATTTAGCAAAATGCACAGACCCTAATCCATGCAAATTTGGCGTTCTAAAGAATGCAGATGAATTCGGTGGGAGTTTTATGTTTGTTGATCCCGGCTTTGATTTGGTTTCAGAAGTACAAAAATGCCAAGAGGAAATAAATCATAAAGCTCTAAATGGCACCTTAAAGCTAGAAGAAATTACTTTGAAATATGGTCAGCTTTTGCGTCTTGCGGTCGAAAAATTTATCAAAAATGACTTACTTATGTGGGACAAAGAGAAAAATTTTGGTGACCTGATAGAAAGTTTAAAGCAAAGCAAGAATAAAATGGGTAAAATCTCGGATAAGGATTTAGAAACAGTAATGAACATTTACAAATATTGCAATTACTCAAACTTTTTGCATGCTGACAAAGAAATTTCATCCTCCGTTTCAGAGCTGCAGACACATATCAATAAATTCGCTCAAATTTTAAATAAAACAACAATTTGAATATTTTCTTTTGAGCACGCGCATGCTTTTGAGGTTGCTAAATTTTGAGAAACAAAGCTTTTGAAGACTACTAACAAAATTTGATGAACTCAGCTAACCTCATAAGTGTTTAGCTTTGAAGATAAGTCCTGCCCACCGAAGAGTCAGTTTTCAAGAAAAAAAACAACGGAGTTCAAACCGTAATGCTTTCCGATGGGGTGCATTTTTCAAATAGCGTCAAAGAAGTCATCCTACGGATAGTCGGTCCCGACCGAGCGCCGTCACCCGTTGACCATGCCATGGATACGTTTTTTCTGTCCGAAGAGCGTTTAACAGACGACTTCATGACCGAGAGAGATAGCCAACAACAGCAGGAAAGAGAACTTTTTGATTCCTGAAGTGCTTCTACGAACAGTTCCAGCAGGATTGAGTAGATTTAGCCTTACGTCTGGGTGGTGGAGACAAGAGTCCTTAAGACCGATATTCTTATCTTCCCCCTATTTCCTTAATCCTGTCGAGGATTCTGTTTGCGAGTTCAAACTTGTTCATGAGAGGAAGTTCCTCGACTCTTTCCCTGTCCACGAGCCATGCGATGTTGGTATCTTCCCCGAAGCCCGCCTGCGGAGCCGTAACGTCGTTTGCTACTATGAGGTCTAGATTTTTTTCCTTAAGCTTTTTTCTGGAGTTGTTGATGAGGTTTTCCGTTTCAGCGGCGAATCCCACCAGGATCCTGTCTTTTTTGTCCTTCCCGAGGGATTTCAGTATGTCCCGGGTTTTCTTAAGGGGGATCGAAAGCTGTTTTTTCGATTTTTTTATCTTCTGCTCCGATTTCTCGCAGGGCGAGTAGTCGCTTACGGCTGCCGATTTTATCACGATATGAGATTGCTCAAAGCGCTCGTGGATTCGCTCGTACATATCATTGCAATCCGTTACCCGCACTACCTCCACTCCGTGGGGGTCTGGAAGGGAAGAGTGTCCCGAGACCAGAGTCGCCCGGGCTCCGCGAAGCCATCCCGCCCGGGCTATCGAGTAGCCCATTTTGCCGGTCGAGGGATTGGATATGAACCTCACGGGGTCTATGTGCTCCCTGGTCGCTCCGGCGCTTACCAGTATGCTTTCTCCCGCGTAGTCCTGCGGAGTGATCGCCTTCTGGACCTCAAGGGCTATAACGTCCGTTTCGGCAAGCCTTCCCCTCCCGGTCCATCCGCAGGCGAGATCTCCCTCGTCGGGTTCCACTATGGTGAATCCGTGCCGCCTCAGTTTTTCCATGTTTTCCTGAACTATCGAGTTTGAGTACATGTTCGAGTTCATGGCCGGGCAGACGATTACAGGAGCTTTCGTCGCAAGTATGACGGTTGCGAGCAGGCTGTCGGCTATTCCCGATGCGATTTTGCCTATGAAGGACGCGCTTGCGGGCGCGACCACCACCACGTCGGCCTCGTCGGCGATTTTTATGTGACCTATTTCGGATTCTGAAGTGAGATCAAAGAGATTGGAGGCGACCTTGTTTCCGGAAAGGGTCTGGAGGGTTAGGGGGGTTATGAAACGCTCGGCGTTTCTGGTCATTGCGCACCGAACCTCGGCCCCGTCTCTAACGAGTGACCTCACAAGTTCGCAGGACTTGTAGGCGGAAATGCCGCCCGTTATTCCCACCACGACGTTCTTTCCACGAAGCAACTCCATGGAATTAAAGTATATTCCCGTTGCGCAAATAGGCAATACGCGGGGCGAAGCGACCCTAGATCCTGTCTGTTACCGCTCCTTGGGATGCGGAGGAAACCAGCCTTGAGTATTTCGCCAGCACGCCGGTTTTTTCTTTCGCCGCAGGTTTCTTCCAAGCTTTCTTTCTTTTATCGAGCTCTCTCTTCGATACGTTCAGGGTTATTTCCCTGCTCTCAGCGTCAATAGTGATTTCATCCCCGTTCTTTATTAGTGCCAGGGTGCCGCCGTCAACCGCCTCAGGCGTTATATGTCCCACGACGAAGCCGTGCGTTCCTCCGGAGAAACGCCCATCTGTGATAAGCGCCACGTCTCCTCCGAGTCCCTTGCCCATTACAGCCGCCGTGGGCGCAAGCATCTCCCTCATTCCGGGGCCGCCCTTCGGACCCTCGTACCTTACCACTATCACGTGCCCCTTTTTAACCCTGCCGTCGAGAATAGCCTTGAGGCTCTGCTCCTCGGAATTGAACACTATAGCCTTCCCGGTAAAGGAGTTGCCTTCCTTGCCCGTTATCTTCGCCACCGCCCCTTCCGGCGCGATGTTTCCCTTGAGAATCACTATGTGAGCCGATTCCTTTATCGGGCTCTTCACCGGGAGAACTATCTTCTGTCCCCTGGGGTATCTTTTTACTCCCCGCAGGTTCTGCTTGAGGGTCTTTCCGGTCACCGTCATGCAGTCGCCGTGGAGAAATCCCTCGTCAAGGAGGATTTTAAGCAACGGGGTGAGCCCTCCTATTTTGCAGAAATCAGACATCATGTACTGCCCGCTTGGCTTAAGGTCGGCGAGGACCGGAACTTTCTTCCCGACTCTCGTGAAGTCGTCTATCGTCAGTTTCACCCCGGCGGCGTTTGCCATTGCCAGGAGGTGAAGAACCGAGTTCGTCGAGCCTCCGAGCGCGACAACTACCGTTATGGCGTTCAGGAAGGCCTTTTTCGTCATTATGTCCCGGGGAGTTATGTTTTCTCTTATGAGGTTTACGACCGCCGCTCCCGCGTTTTTGCAGTCCTCCACCTTGTCCTTTGAAACGGCCGCTTGGGCCGAGCTGTTGGGAAGACTCATCCCGAGAGCTTCTATTGCCGAGGCCATGGTGTTTGCGGTGTACATCCCCCCGCAGGAACCGGGTCCTGGAATGGCGCAGGACTCGATTTCCTTAAGCTCGGAATCGGTGATGTCGTTATTCGAGTGCGCTCCCACGGCCTCGAACACCGAGACGATGTCCACGTCCTTTCCCCTGTAGTTGCCTGGAAGTATCGTCCCCCCGTAGACGAACGCCGAGGGTCTGTTGAGTCTTGCCATCGCCATCAGGCACCCCGGCATGTTCTTGTCGCATCCTCCTATGGCCACGATGCCGTCAAATCCTTCTCCCGCGGTCACCGTTTCGATCGAATCGGCTATGACTTCCCTTGATACAAGCGAGTATCTCATTCCCGGAGTTCCCATGGATATTCCGTCGGATACGGTAATGGTGTTAAAGATTATGGATTTCCCCCCCGCCTTGTTCGCTCCTACGGCCCCGTGTCTCGCGAGCTGGTCTATGTGCATGTTGCAGGGCGTTACCATGCTCCAAGTAGACGCTATTCCCACGACTGGTTTCTTAAAATCCCTGTCGGTAAAACCCACCGCTCTCAGCATGGAGCGGCTCGGCGCCCTGTGCGTTCCTTCCACGTAGATCGAGGAGTATTTTCTCGGGGTTTCTTTCTTCTTAGTGGTTTTAGTTGCCAATAGAGCATTCCTCCTTGTGTTGACCGTACCATGTTCGGTTAATCAATTATTGCGGTAAATTCTAACTTAAAACACCCTCTCACGCGATAACAGAAGGCGGGGGCTTTTCCCGGACTTATCCGACACTCGCGATTAAATCGTTTGAAATATTCCGGCCGAAAGCGAATACAGAAGGAAATTTCCCCCGTCATCTATAACATAATGAGCAGAGAATGATTTGCCATGCTATGGGAGAAAAGGGATGGGATATATCGTTTTCAATAGAAGACAAATAAGAAAGCAAGTTCCAAAAGAGCGGTTAGCACTTAGCAGGAAAATAAGAATTAGTGATATCAGTATGTTGCGATTCCAAACCGTCAAAGTCGGGACGATTTTATTTGCGATCAGCGAATGGGCGCTGCGTACAAAATCCCCCCTGATTTCCAGGAAGCGTTAAGTCCTCTTTGAAGCGCTAGAGGAGTATTGGGGCCCAGATGCCTTTCGAATATCTCCCCGTAGTTGCCTACTGCTAAAACTGCGTTAACGGCCCAATTCTTGTCAAGACCGAGCATCTCGCCCATGTTGCCTTCGGTGCCTAGAAAACGGTTCATGCTCGGATTATTTCCAGGCTTTTTAGCGAGACCCTTGACGTTTTTCTGAGTGATGCCCATCTCTTCTGCGATAATCAGCGCGTTAACCACCCACTTTCCGATATCAGCCCAACGGTCATCGCCATGGCGCACCGCGCCGCCCAGCGGCTCTTTTGAAATGATTTCGGGAAGAATTATGTGATCTGAAGGCTTTTTCAGCGCCGCTCGCGTAGAGGCTAAAGCCGACGCGTCGGTGGTGTACACGTCGCATCTTTTGCTTTCATATGCGACGATGCTCTCTTCATTGGTTTCGGTATTGACAGGCTCGTACCTCATTTTATTGGCTCTGAAGTAGTCCGCCAAGTTAAGTTCCGTGGTGGTGCCGGTCTGGATGCACACCGAAGCCCCGGCCAACTGTGTTGCTGACGTTACCCCAAGACTTTTGCGAGTTAAAAAGCCCTGACCATCATAGTAGTTAATGGGCAGGAAGGTCAGTTTCAGGTCAGCGTCACGACTCAGCGTTTCAGTGGTGTTGCGGAACAGTATGTCGCCTTCGCCGGCATTTAGCTGGGCAAAACGCGTTCTATTCGTAGACGGTACGAAATTTACCTTGTCCCCGCTTCCCAGCACTGCGGCGGCTACGGCGCGGCAGAAATCGACATCAAAGCCTTGCCAGCCGCCTTTTCCGTCTGGAGAAGCGAATCCGGCCAAGCCTGATGAAACAATACAGTTGAGCTTGCCCCGCGCTTTCACATCCTCAAGGGTGCCAGCATCAGCCATGACTGTGAATGAAAACAATACGGCAATAATTGCCAGAAACTTCGTTGCTCTCATATCCACTATCTTCTTAAGCAGAATGAAACGTCTTGAATTTAAGGACGAAATCAGATTCCTGCCCCTTCCCTTATGTAAAACAACTGTATTTTCCATCAGTGATCTAGTATCTGGCTTAAAAACAGCTTCGTTCTTTCATGCTGTGGGTTCAGGAAAAAATCATCGGGGTTGTTCTCCTCAATTATTTCTCCGTTATCCATGAAGATGACACGGTCGCCGACAGTTCTTGCGAATCCCATTTCATGGGTCACACATATCATGGTGATCCCTTCGCTTGCCAGCTGAATCATCACGTCCAGCACCTCCTTGATCATTTCAGGGTCAAGTGCCGATGTGGGTTCATCAAACAGCAGTATCCGGGGTTTCATGCAGAGACTTCGCGCTATCGCCACGCGCTGCTGCTGGCCCCCGGAGAGCTGACCCGGGTACTTGTCCGCCTGCTCGGGAATCTTGACTCTTTCCAGGTATTTCATGGCAGTTGCGTTTGCCTCCGCAAGAGGCATCTTGCGGACCCATATAGGAGCAAGGGCACAGTTCTCAAGCACCGTCAGATGCGGAAACAGGTTAAAATGCTGAAAGACCATGCCCACCTCGCGCCGAATGATTTCGATGTTCTTGATATCATGGGAAAGCTCTATTCCCTCAACGATGATTTCCCCCTGCTGGTGTTCCTCCAGCCGGTTGATGCATCTGATTAACGTTGATTTTCCCGAACCCGATGGGCCGCATACAACAATTTTTTCCCCGACTCCGACATTAAGATTGATGTTTTTGAGCACATGGAACTTGCCGTACCATTTGTGCACATCCCGCATTATTACCGCGTAGCCCTCTTCGGCCGATTTTGTTTTCTCATTCGTTGGTTCAGATTTTTGGGTCATCTGTGCTATGCTCCTTATCTTTTATGATCGGTTTCCAGTTTACTTTCAAGGTGCTGTGAATATCTTGCCATCCCAAAACAGGAAATAAAAAAGAATATTGCCACGAACAGGTAAACTTCGGTGGAGAGTCCCGTCCACCTTGTATCTGCGAGAGATGCCCTGCCTATCCCAAGAGGATCCAGAAGTCCGATAATAATTACCAGTGTTGTATCCTTGTATAATCCGATAAAAGTATTCACTATGCCGGGTATGGAAATCTTCATCGCCTGGGGCAATACGATCAGCCGCATAGCGGACCAGTAGCGAAGCCCCATTGAATCCGCGGCCTCGAACTGTCCTTTCGGTATTGCCTGCAGACCTCCGCGGATAACTTCCGCCATGTATGCCGACGCGAAAAGGGTAACCATGATCAGCACGCGTAGCAGAAGATCGAAAGTCACTCCCGGAGGGAGGAAATAGTTAAGCATCGTTGAAGCTACGAACAGAAGAGTAATCAACGGCACTCCGCGGATAAACTCGATGAAGCCTATCGAAAATATCTGGATGGCGCGGAGCCTCGACTGACGACCCAGAGCCAGCAGAATCCCGATCGGCAGTGAAAACCCGATGCCAGTTATCCCGATGACCAAGGTAAGCATGAAACCGCCGAACTGGTCGGTTTCGACAGGCGTAAGACCTAGTCCTCCGACCAGAAGCCATGCGGTGACGAACGGGAAGGCGACCGCAATATGAAGAGCGTACTTGCGATAAGGCGCTTTTTCGAAGAGTATCGGAAAGAGAGTGAAAATCAGTAGAACAAGCGAAAGATTCACCCGCCAGCGTTCAGCGGCTGGGTAAAAACCATAGGTGAACAGGTTAAGACGTTCGCCGATAACTGCCCAGCACGCACCGCCAGCCTTGGCACTGCATTCATCTCTGCTTCCCCCGGTAAATGCCGCGTCAAGAAACAGCCAGTCCGCAAGTGCGGGAACGGTTTCAATCAGAAACCAGAGCGACAGAAGCGTTAAGACTATGTTTGTGGCACTTGAGAAAAAATGTTTTCTAGTCCAGGCGTAGATTCCTATTACGTTACGAGGCGGCGGAAGATCGGGGTGTTCTCCAACTCTATAGGTTTCCTTGTTTATGACTATTTCCTCCTAACGTTCAACCAGCCTAGTCCGTTTGTTGTAGATGTTCATCGCAAAGGATATCAGCAGGGATAGCGAGAGATACAGCACCAGCACGATGATCATGCATTCCATTTCTCTGCCCGTCTGGTTAAGCGTAATGCCGCCGATGGTGGCGACTATGTCCATGTAACCGATCGCGATGGCCAGAGATGAATTCTTGGCAAGATTAAGATACTGCGAGGTAAGCGGCGGTACTATCACCCTCAGTGCCTGGGGAATCACGACTAGGTTAAGTGTTCTGCCGTGATTTATCCCGAGGGCCAGGGATGCTTCGGTCTGCCCGTAATTGACGGAGATGATGCCGGCCCTTACTATTTCGGCGATAAACGCGGCTGTATACAGGGAAAGCGCAATCCAGAGTGCGGTGAATTCAGGCCTGACCACAATACCTCCACTAAAGTTAAACCCCGTCAGCGCGGGCAGCTCAAACGTGATCGGACCACCTATCAGAAAATAGGAGATAAACGGAATTCCTAGGATGGCCCCCAGCGATATCCAGAACACCGGGTAGTGCTCTCCTGTTTTTCTTTGTGTATCCGCTGCATATCTGCGGAACCATATTGTGAAAATAATTCCCGCGGCGAACAGCCCCAGAATCACCAGAAACAGAGGTTCAAAAATCGGTCTGGGAAGAAAGAAACCGCGATTAGTCAGAAACGCGATATCGCCGAGACTTTGCGCGTCTCTGGGCACGGGAAGCGTATTAACTATGATCCCGTATACAAGGAGTATGTGGAGCAGTACGGGTACATTCCTTACGTAATCAATATAGATGTGGGCAAGCTTGCTTGCCAGCAGATTTTTCGACAGTCGCAGAACGCCCAGCGTGAATCCAAGAATCGTTGCCAGAATGATGCCGCTTATCGCTACCAGGAGGGTATTTAGAATTCCCACCAGCATTGCGCGGAAGTGAGTGGAACGGGACGTGTATTCTATTAGATGCTGATTTATATCATAGCTTGCGGGTTCCCACAGATAGCCGAAACTGAAACCTTTGCCTATTGCCTCAAGGTTGACAATGGCATTTCTTACGATGTAGGCGAACAAGCCGAAAAGCAGCACGACTGCGACGACCTGGATAATAACGGATCGGGAATGCTCATCCCTCCACAATCGAGACAGAAAAGCTTTTGGATCCATCACATTCGTGCTGCGGCTTCGGCTTGAGTCATTATTGACGTTTACTCACGATCAGCGAATGGGCGCTGCGTACAAAATCCCCCCTGATTTCCAGGAAGCGTTAAGTCCTCTTTGAAGCGCTAGAGGAGTATTGGGGCCCAGATGCCTTTCGAATATCTCCCCGTAGTTGCCTACTGCTAAAACTGCGTTAACGGCCCAATTCTTGTCAAGACCGAGCATCTCGCCCATGTTGCCTTCGGTGCCTAGAAAACGGTTCATGCTCGGATTATTTCCAGGCTTTTTAGCGAGACCCTTGACGTTTTTCTGAGTGATGCCCATCTCTTCTGCGATAATCAGCGCGTTAACCACCCACTTTCCGATATCAGCCCAACGGTCATCGCCATGGCGCACCGCGCCGCCCAGCGGCTCTTTTGAAATGATTTCGGGAAGAATTATGTGATCTGAAGGCTTTTTCAGCGCCGCTCGCGTAGAGGCTAAAGCCGACGCGTCGGTGGTGTACACGTCGCATCTTTTGCTTTCATATGCGACGATGCTCTCTTCATTGGTTTCGGTATTGACAGGCTCGTACCTCATTTTATTGGCTCTGAAGTAGTCCGCCAAGTTAAGTTCCGTGGTGGTGCCGGTCTGGATGCACACCGAAGCCCCGGCCAACTGTGTTGCTGACGTTACCCCAAGACTTTTGCGAGTTAAAAAGCCCTGACCATCATAGTAGTTAATGGGCAGGAAGGTCAGTTTCAGGTCAGCGTCACGACTCAGCGTTTCAGTGGTGTTGCGGAACAGTATGTCGCCTTCGCCGGCATTTAGCTGGGCAAAACGCGTTCTATTCGTAGACGGTACGAAATTTACCTTGTCCCCGCTTCCCAGCACTGCGGCGGCTACGGCGCGGCAGAAATCGACATCAAAGCCCTGCCAGTTGCCTTTTCCGTCTGGAGATGCGAATCCGGCCAAGCCTGATGAAACAATACAGTTGAGCTTGCCCCGCTTTTTCACATCCTCAAGGGTGCCAGCATCAGCCATGGCTGTGAATGAAAACAATACGGCAATAATTGCCAGAAATTTAATTACTCTCATAACTACCTCCTTTGAGCTTAAATGTTTTTGAATTATCGGTTAAACTAAACTACTTTCCTCAATTTTAGAGTTAAAGGCACTTCTAAAAATACCTTTTCAGTTAAACTTCAAACTTGAAAGCACGACAAATAATATCCGCTCATCCCCCCCCCGTCAAATTACAGGGTGGCTGTGTGTGTGGATACAAAACAATGCCGGAGGAAGGAAAGTGGAACAGCTGGATTTCGGAGAAGGGGACAGGTACGTGAGACT
>JAPPAR010000014.1 GCA_026705445.1 Candidatus Dadabacteria bacterium | reverse complement strand
TGGCGCTTTTAGGATTGAAGATCTCAAGCAGCTTAAAAATAACGTTGGCCGAGCTTGTGTTGTGCACTTTGATGAACTCTATTTTCTTCTCGTAATCAATATTCGCAATCACTTCGGCTATCTTGTTCACGTTCTGTTCATTATCAACCACAACCAGGGTATTCGACGGTTCGTGAGCCTTCATAAACCCATCCTTGCTAACCAGAGCTCGAAGGACGTTGGAAATTCCTTTGGCTTTTACGCTCTTAAGCTTTATCAGCTTCATCACGTATTTCTGGGAAGACTCCGCAGGGTCGAAATCCAGTCTTAACGGTATGCTCTCTGACTTTATCCCCTTTTTGGGGACAATCTTGTTAACTCCCTCCGCGCTTATGACCGAATAGCCGTTCATATCAAGCAGTATTTCAAAAATTCTAAACGCATTCTCTCTCTCGAAACCGCCCTCGGGAGTTATGATCGTCACATTCTTGTCCCTGATCTTGTCACTTAAGAGATAAACCTCGGAGGTGATCTCGCTTATGGTCTTTACCATCTCATTAAGCGTCATGTTGGAGCGAAGGTTGACCATCCCCTCGTCCTCGGGAATTTCCTCACCCTCTTCACCGAGAGTTTCATCACCCGAGACCGCAACTGTTTCCTCCGGCTCAGAAACTCCCTCAGCTTCAACTGCAACTTCTTCCTCCGCTAAATCGAGCGGTAGACCGGGATCCTCGACCAAGCCTTCAAGAGTCTCGTTGCCAGAGACTTTCACCGCATCCTTTCCGAGAGGCCTTAAGTCTTGCTTGCCCGGATCCTTTGCGGCCTCCTCGGCCAGCAACTCCGTGGCTTCCTTGGCAATATCGGTGGGTTCCGCGGGTGAATCCTTCCCGTTCGCTTTTTTAAGTTTTGTGCCCGGGGCGACAACTACCTTAGCCCTCGTAAGATCCGGAAGCGGTTCGGACTTCTCTGCAGGAGCCAACTGGGGACAGAGAACAGAAGCGGAAAAAACGAGAACCGCTGACAGAATTGGGAAAAGATTTTTATTCAGAAAGTATTTCATAATCTGTTTTAACCTTAAGAAACTGAATTTTTTCGTATTAGGCCTAGTAAACCGTGTACCGGTTACTCTTTCTTTTACCTTGTCTCGTGAAATCAACGGTAAACTCACTCTGGCCCCTCAAGTCGGTAAAAAGCGAAAGAGCGCTCTGCACATCGTTTAAAGCAACTTCATTTATCTGGTGAACTATATCCCCGTTTCTAAGACCCATTTTATAAAACACGCTCCGGCTTTTCACTCCGAAGATCTTGATGCCGTCATCGCGCGGCACAATCTTAGCCTCGGTTATTAAACTGCTGGGTTCAGCGAGCAGTTCTTCAAACATCACTCTTTCTATCTGGTACAAGCCCTCGCTGACCTTGCTGACCCCTGAAGCCGACGACTTTTTTGACTTAACAGACGGTCTGTTCCTTGCTGAAGAACTCGCGGGGCTTTTTGCAAAAACGGATTCAAGCTCGTTTCCGCAGGTAATCAATTCGGGACCCTCCGCTCTTCGTATAGTCACTTCGCAGTCGTCTATTTCCACTACCTCCACTTTTTCGGATGTTACAAGATCAACCAACTGCCCTTCAGAATAACCCTTTATTTTGCTATTTTCCATATTCTTTATCACGGCGATGCTCTTGTTGGCCGCAGAATTAGTGCGGCTTTTGAGCATGAAAGTTCCAAGAAGTTCAAGATTGAGGGAAGTTTTCGGGGTAATTTCCCCCTCGAAAACTTCCGAGAAACCACCCGTCTCTATCTGTCCAGCATAACCGCCCGTTCCAAACAGGTTTGTTCTCAGTATAGAGTCGTAGTACTCTCTTGAACGATAGGGAATCTTAACCTGTCCGTACTTCTCCTTGTAGAGGTGTTCGCCTGTCAGGCCTCCCTTGTCGGACTCTATCTTGTCGCGTAGGCCGTTGTTGACCGTGGCCGAAACCGAGTACGCAATGGCGACTATCAGCAAGACGTTTACGACCCAAACATACTTTCTTAAAACGAACAAAACCATAGTCAATTCCTTAAATTAACCCTATATAATTTAATAGAATGCCTTATTTTTTTCAACATTCCCATCGCCGCGGAGGCATAGATCAAGAAAAGCTCGCAATTCTGAATCGATACCCCACAGCGATTTTTTAAATATCCGTGCAATGTTCACTCGCTCCGTTTTGTTTCCCCCGCGGAGCGACGACAGGAAAGTTTTCAAGCACGGAACAAAAATACCGCTTTTCAAAATCATATATATCAAAAGCTAGTTCCGAGGCCCGCTCGAACCCCCTTCCGCACGAAGCACTCTCGCTTATCTCCTTGAAAAGCATTCCCATGTCGTACCACTTCTGACCGATACTGTTCATCTCGTCGGGAAGGTCCGCCCCGTAAAAAGGGGAAAGCACTGGGGAGACTTCCTCGAGGAAATCCCTGTAAAACCACCTGAAAGCAGCACCGCAGACCCCTCTTCTGCATATGACTTGGTAAGTAAACCTAGAGGTCCATTTCCAGTCGGCAAGATCCCCCCAGCCAGGGAGATCCTCGGCCCATTTCCTTATAATCTCAATGCCTGAAGTCCCTCTTAGAGTGGTCCTGCCTTCAAGCATCATCTCGGCGTTTTTCCTCACGGCACTAAGAATCATCTCCTCAGCATCGAAGCCGTCTTCAAGAAGCTTCACTTCAACACAGTTGTTGGAAAGGGGGTACGGCCTTGCTTTTGAGCTTCTCGCTTTCGCCATATTCTCAAAAGAGACAGTCTGGAGATCTTCAAACGAATTGTCCGCCACGTAAAAAACGGATTCGGAGTCGTCGTATCCGCATACCGCTATTATGTGCCCGGGGAAATGGGTCTTGGAGTCAAAGTATTCAAGGTAGCAGATATCGGCCTGTATCAACACCGGAACGTCCATGTCAATAAACTCCCTGAGGTCATCCGAGGCCCGCTCGTTGTCGTCCTCGTACTTCCAGTCGGTGACATCAACACCGAAACTTCTCAGGAAATTAATTTCCATCAGGGGACCGCGAGGCTGTATAATCCTGCTCGGATTCATTCCCTCTTCACAGGAGTAATAAAAACCGAGCCCGGCTCCCAGCCCGAAACACATCTGCTCCGAGAGATCGTGTCCGTAGTAGAGGCATATATCTCTCAGCGCCGCAGAACCGCAGTGCACCCCTTTTAAGTGTTTCCAGTCATTTATTATCTTCTTCATAAAAAGCCGCAGAACCGAGGAAATTAATATAGCCGGAAATCGATATTCCATAAAGACCCCGGAACAACACTCATCACTCGGGGAAGCCATCTTGATCATTGCGCCAGAACGGATATTAGTAATCATCACCACGGATAAATCAGCATGTTTGAGAAAATCCTTAAAAATTCGAAAAAGGCTATTTTGCTCGGAATAGGGGGAGGAGGCGATATAGTCGGAACTCTTCCGACGGCAAACCTGCTCGAGACAAACGGAACGCAATGCGTTCTGGGAGGGCTTAGCTGGGAGCGCTTCACAATAGACCCCGATCCAGGGCCCAGAAAGCTTGAAGAATCACGCAATGTCCGCGAGATAAACGACGTGGTCTGGAAGTGCAACAAAGATTCCACCACCCGAGGCGGAGCGAGATTCGCCGAGGCAGGCATGGCCGAAGTTCTGGGAGAGGAAACTCTTCTTGTCGATATAAGTTACGGTCCGGAGAAGGTTTTTGAGGGAATAACGGACGCTGCCGAAAAACTCGGCGCAGATCTGGTGGTGGGAATAGATGTCGGCGGAGATGTGCTTGGATTCGGAGACGAAAAGGGACTCATGAGTCCGCTTGCCGACGCCATAATGACCGCGGCGCTTTACAGACAGAGCTTCCAGATGCCTACCGTAATGGGAGTATTCGGTTTCGGAAGCGACGGAGAACTCTCCAAGGAAGAACTTGAGAGGTCATTCGGCATCATAGCACGGAACAATGGAATTCTCGGGAGCTGGGGTATATCTGCAACCACACTGGAATTGATGGAAAAGGCAATAAGCATAATACCCACCGAGGCAAGCAGAGGACCCGTTGAATACGCAAAAGGAGCTTTCAGCACTACTTCAATAAGAAACGGCAGAAGAAAAGTCGAACTCGATATAAGTTCCACAGTAACTTTCTACGTAGATCCCCGGGTGGTTTACGAAAAGGTGTCAAGACCAGCGCAAGCAGTCTACGGATGCACAACGATAGGGGAAGCAAACACAAAGCTTAACGAAGCGGGAATCAGGACGGAACTTGATATTGAAATGGAGCTTTACGAAAATCTCGGGAAAAACTAATGGCACTTATAGCCAACAGTTGAGACTATACCGCCGACCCTATGGTAGCATTTTCACGGGTCATCGGGAAAGCCGCTTCCTACCGCTCGCTCCAGACCGCCAGTTCATTGCGGTTGGGATCTAGAAAATGAAACCGCCGCCCTCCGGGGAAGGAGAACATCGGCTTGCAGAGTTCGCCTCCGGCGGCAGTGATGCGTTCCAGCGTGGCTTCCAGATCTTCCGCGTAAAGCACCACCAGCGTAGCGCCCTGGCTGCTGTCGGACTGTAGCGGAGAGCGGTAGAAGCCGCCGTCCATGCTGCCGTCATTGAAGGCGCAGTAGCAGTCGCCGTAGTCCTGAAAGGTCCAGCCAAACACATCGCCGTAAAACGCCTTGGCCTTAGTGAAGTCTTCTGCCGGCAACTCGACATAATTGATCCGGGAGTCTTCTTTCATAATCGCACATCACCTAGGCCCAGACCCCTTCCCTGAGGTGGGGTGTCAGACCGGTGGTCTCTGTTGTTCAGTAGAGTTTTTCGTGAATAAGCTTGAGTATGCGCCTTGACTCTTCCTCATCTCCCCAGATGCCCACGCGGATAATCAGATCGGTTATCTCGGGCTTGTCGTACTTGACGGTCACATAAATCATTTTAGCTTGGTCGCGAAGCTTGGCTTCGATAAGCGCCTTGCCCACATTGCTTTCTTTTTTTGTTACCTCAAACTCCTGCTGTTCCACCACCTCCACCACCGCAAACCAGACATTGTCAAACGAGGTGGTTTCCTTGCTCTTTAGAACTCCCCTGAGATAAGCCGCGGTACCACCGCCGACCGCTCCACCCATCACCAGCACGCAACTCGAAGAAAAAACAAATGCAAGCAAGCACAAAAGCACGGCGTGATACTTTTTTGGCAGGAAATTCATTTTCACTCCCGGCAGGCTTTACAAAAAAAACCTGTATGGTTACTTAACCTAACTTAGGAAGAAAAAGAGTCAACATCCATGAAATCCTTCATATCAAAAAACAGACTGGTTTTTGGACAGGTTCCGTACTACCATAAACGTATGGGGAAACAGCATAGGAGCGGCAGTCATAGAGAAACTGGAGCCCGATGAAAACACCGGCTGAGAAGCAAAACAGAACTTCGGGAAGGATAATCTCGCTTGATATAGGGACCAAGACGATAGGGGTTGCCGTAAGCGACGAGCTGGGGATCACGGCAAACGGCGTCTGTACCATAAGTCGGGAAAAGGAGAAAAAAGACCTTGTGCGGCTTCGCGATATAATAGAGCCATACTCCCCCTGCGAAATCCTCGTGGGAATACCTTACAACCAGGACGGTTCTCTCGGGAACAGGGCAAAGAACATCAGGAAATTCTCCGAACGCATTCGAGATTCTCTGGGCCTTTCGGTGAAATACTGGGATGAGAGCTTCTCCACCAAGACTGCGGAGCAGACACTGATAGAAGCCGGTACGGGAAGAAAGAAGCGAAAAACAGTAATAGACAAGATGGCCGCTACAATAATACTGGAAGAGTATCTTCTGAGCAGGTACTAGGCAAACCTCGGGAGAGACCCGACATGCCATACGCAGAGACAAACGGAATAAATCTTTATTATAAAGAGCATGGGAAGGGGGATCCGCTCGTACTCATCCACGGCCTTGGGAGCAGTCTTGAGAGCTGGGATGTGCAGGTTCCCATCTACTCGGAGCATTTCCGCGTGATAGCACTTGATAACAGGGGTTCGGGCCGCTCCGATAAACCCGATTATCCCTATACGATGGAGCAGATGGCGGATGACACCGCAGGACTTCTGGACTTTCTCGGGATAGAGAAAGCCCACTTCGTCGGAAAATCAATGGGCGGAATGATATGCCAGTGGATGGGCATAAAATACCCCGAGAGGGTAAACAGGCTCGTTATGGGATGCTCCTCCGCGCACAGGGACGAGGTCGGAAATCTGCTCATCAAAACCGCGAGGGACATAGTGGATAAAGCGGGACCCGGGGCGGGATGGGTTTTTGCGCTTTTCCTCGGATACCGAAGGAAATACATAGAAGAGAACTACGACTCCTTGGTAGGCAGAATCCGGGAAGTTCCCGCTGACCCCGATGCGGCTGCCGGATACAGAAACCAGAGCTACGCGTGCGAGAACCACGACGTACTGGCCCGACTCGGGAAGATCTCCGCGGAAACCCTGATCATGTACGGGGAGCGTGATATAGTCACGCCTCCCGAGAGATCGAAGAAATTGGTGGAACTTATACCGAATACGGTTGAAAAAGCGTTTGCGGACGTTGGCCACGGATTCTGGAGAGAGTGTCAAGCCGAGGCGGACAAGACCGTGCTTGATTTTCTCGCAAAAAACTGAATTGCCCCGTGCCTGCTCCCCTTTCTGTTCAGATAGAGATATGTTGCTACAAGCTGTTTTTGGCTTGTTTTAGAGAAAATGAAGAGGCTCAAGAACCTGAGAAAAAAAATAAGGAGTTTCTTTCTGAGTGCGTCTGCCCCGAGCCCGAGGCTTCCTCGCCGGAGCACTGGCGCGGGTGTAAAAAACATTCCGGAATCTGAGCGTGGAACACAAAAAGCGGGAAGAGATGCAATTGATGACATTCGGGCGGCGGGAAAAAGTTCCGGACACTCGGAAATCAAAGCTCACCGCGCCAACAGCGGGAATCCTCGACCGCGTACGGCGGGCGGTTCAAACGGAACCCCCATCGCCAAGGTGGGGAAGTACGCCGGCTTGGGGGCCGTGCTGGTGCTGATCGCGTGGCTCCTGCCGCTTCCCCCCTCTTTGGGCCAGGAAGTTTCCCGGGATGATTCTGTCTGCGCCGACGATCGTGCGCCCAGTCTGTCCGGAACCGGCGCACTGGTTGAACGTCTGCGGAATACGAACCTTCTAAACGGCAACGAGGTCTATAACCATCTGGATCTCGGGAGCGGAGATACAGAAACCGGTGCTTCACTCTCAAGAGACGCGGGCGGCTTTCTTACGTCTAGTCCGTTCGAGCCCCGGTACCGTGAATCCTACTCCAGCATTGCGGGACTACGCTATCCCCTGCCCCTGGACACGAGGAGCTACGAGATCGATGAGACCAGGGCAACGTTTCTGTTCTACGGTCAGGAGCCGGTGCTGCGGTGGCACTCGTCACTGGGCTCAAATACCGAGGTGTGTGCCGTCCAGTTCGTGGACCCGGATCGCGTGGACTACCGGCTACGCACGTTTCCCGACCAGGAAAGCGCGCTTTCGCAAGGCCATGTCGTTACACACCGCTATCACTGCGGAACGTGCTCCTCCTTGCGTGATCTCGCCGTCTACCTAGCAAAACCGAATCTGACGAAGCCAGCAAGAACGTGCGGGAGGAAGCTTACGGCAGATGGCATCAAGAAGTGTCTCATGGAAAAAGTCGGCTTTGCAGAGCCATGCGCCGAGACTTGGACATACAACGTATTGCACACCAGACGCTGGTGCATGAAGACCTGCGTGGAGCACTACGGGCTCTGGAACGTGCTGACAAATGACATGGACGACGCGCATGCCGACGAGCGGGGGAACCTGAACCCATGTCTGGCCTGTGACGAGCACGCTTCCGGCCCAGGGTTCCAGTACGCAGCAGGACGAACGCGGAGAAATTCAGGCCTTCCCTCCGCCATCTGCCGGCAGGCAGGGGAAATCTACCCGGTCGAGCATACTCTTTACTTTGAGTAACAACCGCTGCGGCGCCGACACCGGCGTCCGTCAATCTTGCCCGCTCCGAGCCCGTGCACCGACTCCGTGAACAATTATGGCGAGACCGACTGCAATTCCTCCCGCCACGCTCCCCCGGGGGATTCCGCCAGAAACCCGTTAACCTGACCGCTGGCGGGTTGAAAGATATTTACCGCACGTGGTTCGAAATGCGCCCCTGTCTTGGAAAAAGATGCCGGACTCGTCCAAGCACACGCAGATCCATCAGGATCACGGACATGACATTCACCGGCACGTGTGTCTCCTTTTCTCCGTCACCTGTACCGGTAGGTCAGCTGCACACCGAAGGTTCTGCCCTTGGAAAGCGGCGTGAATGAACCTCCCAATTGTGGAAACAGAGGATTGTCAAGCGTTTGATAGCTTCCGTGCCTGACCTCGTTAAGAAGGTTCTTTCCGTAGAACCCAACTGAAAACCTCTCGTTCATCGGGCTGATATCAATTCCGGCCTCAACAATGTTCTGCTCGGGAGTATATCCCGTATTGTCATCCGAGAGATATGACTTGTCGCGATATGAATAGCTTGCCCTTGAAACCATCTTGCCCCAGTTCGCAAGTCCGACGCTATGGGTAGCGCCGACGCTCCAGGTTAATTTCGCGGCCCGGGGAAGTTCAAGAGCCAAGTCTTTTTTGTCAAGCGAACCATCCAGATTAAGGTCATATTTTATTTTGGTGTACTCGGGATCTACATATCCTACTGAACCCAGAAGAAAAAAGTTCCCGGTAACAGCAACCAGTCCGTCAAGTTCAAAGCCGAAGGCTTCCACGTCCGCAGTGTTGCGAATCTCCTGTGCGATACCGCTTGACGATTCAGGGAGAGTTATTATCCGCTGCACATCATCAATCATGTTATAGAAAACCGCGCCGTTTAGGATCCCCCTGTTTGCGGATATCTTGAATCCCGCCTCAAAGGTATCGATCCTTTCCTCATCGTACGGCCCCGGAAGCTCTTCAGTCGGTGGATAACTATTTCGCAGATTATAGCCCCCTGAACGGAATCCTCTGGTCCAGTGTCCGTAAATGTTCGCTCCGTCACTTACATGGTAGACAGCGCCAACTTTGGGCGACCAGCTGTTCCAGGTCTCCTCGTCGGTGAAATCAAACTCGCATGCCGGTCCGACCGCAATGTTGCAGGGCGTCGGACTAGCGGAAGCGGTCTCCGCCTTTCTCTTTTCATAGCTGTAACGGGCGCCCGATATAAGCGTTACCCGATCCGTCAGATCGTAATCAAGCGAAACAAACACTCCCAGAGTATCAACAAAATAATCCCCTCCCAAGTTTTGGGTTAGAGCTCCTCCCAGTATATAACGGCTATCATGGTAGTTTATCTCGTTTGTAAAGTAATAAAGACCGGTCGTCGCGTGGAGACTTTCGAAGAATCTGCCCGCGTAGCGCAGTTCGTTGCTCCACTGGCGGTATGGGGTCCATCCGCGTATGTGGAAAACATCTTGCGGAGTAGCATCGACATCAATCAAAGCGGTACCTTCTGCATCGTAAAACCCGAATATATTGGTCACGGTGCCGTCTCCGAAATCCACATCCCAGTCCAGCTGAGCGGTGAAGAAGTGATGTTCATGCCTCCTGAAGCCTTCCTCATCAATACTGAAATCATGACTATTGAGGTCAAAGTCGCGCCGGTTCTGTGACGCGGTGCCGTCGTTTCTCGTTTTTTCGTACTGGTAACGCAGAATAAGGCTTACGTCATCTGTCGGGTTCCACGAAATCGCCGTTCGCACCATCCGTATGTCGTTTTCTCCGAAAGCCTCGCCCGTGTGGAGGTTCTTAAACCAACCGTTATCCTGATTCGTGTACGCGCTTACCTTAACGCTTACCGTCTCGCTGATCGGGCCTCCGATTGTGCTCATGTAATAGCTGTTAAGGCTCTCGCCTCCTCCTTCAAACGAAGCGCGGGCTGATGCCTCAAAAACATCTCCCGGCTTCTTCGTGTTAATAAGTACCGCACCCCCCGTAACATTCCGCCCGAAGAGCGTTCCCTGAGGCCCTCTCAGCACCTCTATGCTTTCAACATCGAAGGTATCAAACAAAACGATGCTTATCTGCCCCATATACACGCCGTCGACAAAAACTCCCACAGTCGGATCAACAGACGCTATGGAGTCGTTTATTCCTACGCCGCGGATGGAAAAGTTGGCTATCGACATTCCCGAGATGGCATCGTCAAGCGCCACGTTGGGCATGCGCACCGCAAGACTTTCAAGGTCATTTACCTTAAGGGCTTCAATCTCTTCTGAGCTGAAATGGGTAATCGACAGGGGAACATCCTGAATAAGCTCCTCCCGTTTTCGGGCGGTGACCGTGATTTTTTCGAGAAATACGCCGCTTACTCCGAATATATTCTGCGCGACTGTGTCATCGTCCTGTGCGGATGCGTCACCGCCGCCGAGCGACGCCAAGAGTAAACCTGCGAGAAACAGACACAAGAGTCCCTTCATTGCGGACCGAAATTTTCTTTTAATCATTTGATGCCCCCTTTCTATCAGAACTTTAATTATAGCATAATGCCGAACAGAAAATCCAAAGTAATTGAGATCAGCACGTAACGGAAACTGCAACGCACGACACCAGACCCCCGGTCACATCACAGCAGACACACAGCCACGCTTATTAATACTGACGACAAATCAGGCAAGCGGGATAGAATTTTCAATTAGCAGAATCGGTATGTTTTCCCTTACGGGATAGAGATATTTCCCGTCACGGCAAATAAGGCCCCCATCGATTTTCTCGGAAACCCGCTCTCCCGACCTGTCAACCAGAGTTCCGAGCTCAACAAGTTCGTTAAGCCGCACAACGATCTCCCGACCGGCCTCTTCAAAAGGTTCCCCGGTCTCAGGACACACAAGAATTTCAAACAGTTCCTTGTCAATCATCGGTTTCGGGATTAACGGTTTCAGAAGGGAGCCCTTGGGGCACGGGTGCAATGGAACTTCCACCCGCAACAAACCTTCTATGTTCCCAGCAGCTTCTGGGCTTCCTCGTCCGATTTCTCAAAATAAAACTTGGGATCGTTGCGCCCGGCTATAACGCTCTCGTCAATCACACAGCGCGTCACCCCCTGCAGCGAAGGCACTTCATAGAAAACCTCAAGCATAATCGCTTCTATGATGGCCCGAAGCCCCCTGGCCCCGGTATTTCTCAAGACGGCTTCCCTGGCAATGGCCTTTCTCGCATCTTCCGTTATCTCCAGTTGCACCTTCTCGATTTCCATCATCCTCTCAAACTGCTTCACGATAGCGTTTTTGGGTTCGGTCAGAATTTCGACCAGTTGCTCTTCGGTAAGTTCGCTCAGACTGGCAATTATCGGGACTCTTCCGACGAATTCGGGAATCAGTCCGAACTGAACAAGATCCTCAGGTTGGACCTTGTTGAGAAAGTTGCTTTCGTCCTCCGCAGTCCTGTCTGACAACTTCGCCCCGAAGCCAATGGACTTTTCCCCGATTCTTGCGCGGATAATATCCTCAAGACCGCAGAAAGCACCACCGCATATGAAAAGGATGTTCGTGGTGTCCACCTGGGTAAATTCCTGCTGCGGATGCTTCCTTCCCCCCTTGGGAGGAACATTTGCCAGAGTACCTTCCATTATCTTGAGCAACGCCTGCTGCACACCCTCTCCCGAGACATCCCTCGTGATCGAGGGACTGTCGCTTGATTTGCGCGTGAGCTTGTCTATCTCGTCTATATAGATAATGCCTCCACGGGAAGCTTTTTCGACATCGTAGTTTGCCGCCTGAAGGAGACTCACTATCATGTTTTCCACGTCTTCGCCCACATAGCCGGCTTCCGTATAGCAGGTAGCGTCTACTATGGTGAATGGAACGTCGAGAATCTTGGCCAGCGTCTGCGCAAGCAGGGTTTTTCCTGAACCCGTGGGGCCTATGAGAAGTATGTTGCTTTTCTCCACTTCCACCTTGTCGCTTGTTCTCCTACCGGATTCGTTAAACTGCATCCGCTTGTAGTGATTGTAGACGGCAACGGAAAGTACCTTCTTGGCGTTTTCCTGACCTATTATGTATCCGTCAAGAAAGGACTTCATCTGCTGTGGGGTCGGAAAGGATTTCTTCGGTTTCGGAAAAGCGCTGTCCTTGGTCCTCTCTTCCTCTATGATCTGGTTACAGAGGTCTATGCACTCATCACAGATATAGACGCCGTGGCCCGCTATGAGCTTGTTGATCTCTTCCTGATTCTTCCCGCAGAAAGAACAGTAGTGCTTCGTTTCTTCTTTGCTTTTTCTGGGACTCATCCGGTTGCCTCCTCCCTTTCGGTAATTATGGCATCCACTATACCGTAATCAATAGAATCCTGAGCGGTCATGAAAAAGTCTCTGTCCGTATCGCTTGCTATCTTCTCAAGAGTCTGCCCGGTGTGCTTCTCGAGTATGGAGTTGAGCTGCTCTTTCACCCTGACGATCTCCTTTGCGTGTATCTCTATGTCGCTTGCCTGCCCGGAAACACCTCCGAGCACCTGGTGAATCATCACCCTCGAGTGAGGCAGCGCGTACCTTTTGCCCGACGCGCCGCTTGCCAGAAGAACCGCAGCCATGCTGACCGCCTGCCCGATGCATATGGTGGAGACTTCGGGCTTCACGTACTGTATTGTGTCGTAGATGGCAAGACCGGAGGTAACATGCCCTCCAGGGGAATTTATGTAGAGGTAAATAGGCGTCTCGGGGTTCTCGGATTCAAGAAAAAGGAGCTGGGCGATTACGACGTTGGCTACCGCATCGTTTATGTCGGAACCTATAAAGACGATCCTGTCCTTAAGGAGCCTTGAGAAAATATCGTAGCCCTGATCGCCCCTGCTCGTACGCTCAATAACGTAGGGTATGAAATCGGTTATCATTGAACCGATTATAACTAAGCGTGTTATTCCTTGTCAATCTGCGCGGGTTCGCCCTCTACTTCCTCAATCTGGGCCCGCTCCAGGAGAAGATCCAAAACCCCTCGGGTTTTGATCTGGGATTCCAGATGTTCCATAGTCCCCGGCTGTTCATAAGCCTTGTGCACCTGATCGGAAGGAAGATTATATGAAGCGGCCAGGCGGTCTATGTGCTCGTTTAACTGCTTACGGGTAACTCTCACGTTCTCCTTCTGAGCGATGCGGCCGAGAATTATGGATGTCCTGACACTCTCGGCGGCCTTCTCGGTGAATTTTGAAGCCACGTCTTCCCCGATCTCGGGCTCCGTGACTCCGCCTCTCTGCATGTCGGAGAGGAATCTCGCTTTAAGACTCTCCTCCTCCTTTTCAAGCAGTGACGGAGGAACATCGAACTGGTTTTTCAAAAGAAGGTCGTCGACTATCTGATCCCTCATGGATGAGAGTTGTTCGTCTTCATGGATGCGCTCAAGCTGCTCCTTTATGGCCTCTCTCAGCTCGGAGATACCCTCGACGTCAAAATCCTTCGCAAAATCGTCGTCCGCCTCGGGAAGGACCCTTTCGTGAATCTCATTCACTTTGACGGTGAAACTGACGGCCTTTCCGGCAGCCTCGGCTATCAGAAAATCTTCCGGATAGGAGACCAAGAATTGAGTTTCCTCGCCCGCTTTTTTCCCAAGCAGGTTCTCTTCGAACTCGGGGGCAAACTGTTCTTCGCCCAGCAAGAACCTTACATTCTGCCTGTTAAGATCGTCTATGGTCTCCCCGTCCTCAAACTTCCCGCTGTAGTCTACAAAAAGATAATCGCCCTCCCTGGAAGGACGGTCTTCCTCGACAAGCCTTGACTGTGCGGATCTTTCCCTGAGTTTCTGCACCTCGGCGTCTATATCCTCCTCGGTCACCCGGAGGACGGTCTTCCTCACCGGAATTGAGCTGTAGTCGGACAGCTCGAAATCGGGAACAACCTCGAATTCAGCCGAATAGGCGAAATCCTCTCCGGTCTTTACATCATCCATCTCGGTAATGTCGGGGCGCGTTACCGGCAAAAGCGAGTGCTGCGCGAGGGCTTCGGACAGGGTTTCCGAAACGAGGTTGGACGCGGTTTCCTGGTCGACTTCCTTTCCGTACATTGACTCGACCACGTGACGGGGGACCTTTCCCTTTCTAAACCCCTTGACACTTACTCCCCCCATAACGTCACGGAACACGGAATTTCTTTTTTCCGCAACCTGATCTGAGGTAAGAGAAACCCTTATCTTTTTTCTGGTGCTGTCAATATCCTCAACATCTATCTTCATTTTGTCTAAAACCCCTCGGCAAAGAATTCAGGTAACAATATATCATTATTCGAAAAATTCTAGTATGCTCCGTAACTCAAAGTGAATTTTCAAATCCGAAGTTAAAAACCCAACGTCACACCTTTTGCACGTCACACCTTGAACGTCGCTCGCAGCTTACGAATGTTTTTCCCGGTATACGTAATTTCGTGCAAACAAAGAAAAGGCAAGGAGAAGGAGGACAGCTTGGGGGACCGCGCTCTCATAAGAGGGATATATCCCGAGAGTATCCATGTAAGGAATGAAATCAGCCGTAGTTGAAGAAATAATTCCCGCCTCCTGGAGTTCAAGTATTCCCTTGCCAAGAAGTATGAAACAGAGCAAGTAGAGGAAAACGCTCGTGAAGGAAAAGAAGTATTTAAGAGGAATCCTGAGGGTAAACCTGTACATAAGAAAGGCTATTACGAACACGACCGCCACTCCTGCAATAAGTCCATAGATCACGTGCGGCGTGGATGAACCGGTCTGGAAGAAAAGCGCCTGGTAAAAAAGCATCGTCTCGAAAGCCTCCCTGTAAACGGCAAGAAACGAAACAAAAGCAAGAGTAAGACCGCTTCTGCGGGTAAGCGCGCCTTGGGTTTTGGAGCGGACGTATTCCTTCCATTTTTTTACGTCCGCCTTTGAGACAAGCCAGTAACTTACGTAAAAAAGAATCACTGCTGCCAGAAGAGAAGTCACTCCTTCCACAATCTCTCTCCTAGCCCCCGAGATGTCTATTATAGTTCTTGCCGCAACCCACGTCGCCAGTCCTGCAAAGATGGCAAGCACCCACCCGTAGTGAACGTACCTGATCATCCCGCGGTTACCTGAATGCGCTAAAGCGGCGATAATGGCCGCAATGATCAGCAGAGCTTCAAGCGCTTCTCTGAGTATTATGGCAAAGGAATTAACAAAACTCAGGTAGTTGCCGAGCGATGAGCCGCCTTGTAGAATGCGTTCCGACTCGCGAAGATTCTCCTCTATGCTAGCTTTCAGATCATGAAGCTCGGAGGAGTCCCGGTCGGACATCACTAATGACCTGAAAAATCCCATTTTTTTCTCAACCTCAAGAACAAGCGGTCTTTTTTTCGATACCAGGGCAGGTTCGATTCTCTGAAACCCTCCCAGGTACCCGTCGAGAGCCTCCTTGAAAGCCTCGTCCTTTCTACCGGCCTCGTAAAGATCGATGGCCTCTTCAAGTTTCCTCAGGGTATGGGCTATAGCTTCGGATGCACCTCCAGCAATTCCATCCCGAAGATAAGCGGTTCTCAGATAAAAAAGAACTTCTTCGTCACTGCCCCCGGCTCCGACATTAAGAAAAATCTCCGCATTGCTGGCTAGGGCAAGATTTTCAAGCTTTCTTACATCATGGGGAATATTCTCCGTGGAGAGCCCAGAAGTACCTCCGCCTGAGGGAAGGTCCGGATACCCGAGCGAGAGAACATAAAACGCCACATCCCATTTCTGTTTTTCGTCAAGCACTTTTTCGAACGAGGTCATGGCGGTACCTTCGATCCCGAAAGTGGTGGTGTTGTAAACTTTAAAGGGTGAGAGCCCGAGATTTATATCAGGGTCTGTGAAATCCGTGGGAGGAGGATTGAGGGTCTTAGAGAAAGCATCGTCCGGCCTTCCTGAGAGCCCATGACAGGAGGAACAGTTGCTTACGTAAAGCTCTTTTCCGCTTTCGTAATCGGGTATATTCGCCGGATAGGGTTTGATGTCATAGGCTGAAATGATCCGCCCCTTCAGTTCACCTGCAAGGCTTTCCACTTCGGAGGCGGGTCCCTTGGATACTACAATTGAGTGCAGACGTGCGAATTTTTCGGAAAAATCAGTTGTTCCTTCTCTCTTTTCACCCGTTTTTTCCCACAGGCCAA
This sequence comes from Candidatus Dadabacteria bacterium, assembly GCA_026705445.1. NCBI lineage: Bacteria > Pseudomonadati > Thermodesulfobacteriota > Candidatus Dadabacteria > Candidatus Dadabacteria bacterium. Next base: position 12,593 of record JAPPAR010000014.1, on the reverse strand, counting down.
CAGCTGCGGAAGAAAAGTCCAGCATTTCCTGATACTCAAATTCGTTTATGATCTTCCCTTCTTTTACGGCATTTGGGTAATCTCCTCCTATGTAATCGACAAGAGAGAGAATCCTGTCTATCTCCGTGGCATAAGAGAGCGCGGGAAAAAGAAGAAATATGAGAACTGACAAATAGAAGAAACTTTTTTTAAGCATAGTCCGCGGACATCTCCCCATCTTGGGAGTCAGGGAAGGTATTTTTTACCATTCTAGACCTTTATTGTCAATAATTCTCATTGTCGTCATTTTCACCTTTCTACATGGTTCCGGGAAGAAAATCAGACGGGTAATTTCGCTGATTTTCTTGTCTGTAAATAAAAATTCTTGACATCATAACTCCAGAATGTTATAAATCTGTATCATGGATATTAAATATCCAGAATATCTATTAATTGCGCAACCCTAACAGGTCGCAAAAGGAGGATGTCAACAGATGCTTAATTATACAAGACGGTGGAAAATTCTTTCTGTCTTCTTCCTGATTTTTTTACTTGTAGGGACTCAGGTTTCTCTAGCGGCTACAGCTTCGGACGAAAAGATAAAAAAGCTTGAGGAGCAGATAAAAATTCTAGCGGATGAGATAGAAGCTATAAAGTCCGCTTCGGTAACGGAGCCTCCGGTCTATGAGACAGAATTCGGGGTGGCCCCCGCAGCGTCAAAAGTCTACAGGGTTGACCAAGGAGTATCGTTCGGGGGATACGGTGAACTCCTGATAGCCAACGTAAAAGAGGATTCGCACGACATAGTGGATACCCTGAGACTTGTTCTCTATAATGGCTACAAGTACAACGACCAGATAGTTTTCAACTCAGAAATAGAATTCGAGCACGGTACGACGGGAAGTAATAAGGATGGAAAAGCGGGGTCGGCATCGGTTGAGTTTGCGCTGATTGATTTTCTTATAAGCGATGAATTCAACCTGAGAGCCGGACTTCTCCTGACTCCTTTCGGAATAGTAAACGAGATTCATGAGCCGACGACGTTCTACGGAGTGGGTCGACCCGAGGTGGAGAGGCGGATAATTCCGAGTACATGGAGAGAGTCCGGGGCCGGGGCACATGGAACGTTTGATCTGGGCGGCGGCGGAGAGCTTTCTTACAGGGCCTATGCGATGTCGAGCGCCGATGCTCGGGGATTCAAGGCATCGGACAACAGGAGTCTTCGGATCAAGGGGAACAGGGCTAGGTTCGACGACATAGCTTTTGTCGGAAGGCTTGAGTACGATCCTATTCCGGGACTGAAAATCGGTGGGTCCATGTTCTACGGCAACACGGGACAGGACGAAGAAGTTAATGGCCAGGCGATAGACGGCCTTTTCCAGATGTACGAAGTTGACGCGCAGTTTCAGTATGCCGGGTTAGATCTGAGAGCTCTATCAGTCTGGACCATGCTGGATGACTCCGCGCTTATAAACCAACTTAATGAGTATGAAGGCAACAAATCCGTCGGGGAAGAACAGTCCGGCTGGTATGTTCTAGGAGCATACAACATTTTCTCTGCGCTCAACTCCGGAAGCAAGTACCTGGAGTATCTGACGCCTTTTTTCCGGTATGAAAAATTTGATACTCAGGAGAAAGTTCCCGCCGGATATGAAAGAGACCCGGCAAACAAAAGAACCCAATATACTTTCGGTATAAATTACAAACCGATCCCAAATGTAGTCATAAAAGCCGAGTATCAGAATCTTGATAACGCCGCGGATGAAGCGACGGATCAGTTCAATTTCGGGCTTGGGTACGTGTTTTAGGATATAGGACTTAAATCCGCGATAAACGGGCGCGGGTTTATGTTTCTTTTTTTCTCTCTTTCTCTCTCTTCAAAAGGGCAATATTCAGATAGAATGTTGCCCTTATTTCATCATGAGTATGAGAATCCTTATCTTAATAACGCTTTTGTTTTTTCTGCATGGTGCGGGAGATGCATCCGCCAAGGTCTTTCTTACCAAGGGCAAGGCGCTTGAGCTCCTTTTCCCTGAAGCAGAAGAAATAGAAAAAAGACACGTTTTTCTCACCAAACCCCAAGCCGAAAGCGTACGCGAAATGGCCAAGGCAGAGGTAGGTTCAAGACTCTACACTTTCTACATAGCGAAATCCGGCGGAAAAGAAACAGGCTACGCGGTTATCGATACCCACACTCTTCGTACTTTGACCGAAACCGTAATGTTCGTAATAAATCCCGATGGGACGCTTCGCCACGCCGAAACCCTCGCATTTTTCGAACCCACAGATTACATGCCAAGCGGAAAATGGATAAACTTGTTCCTGGAAAAAACCAAGATGGACAGAATGAAGGTAGGAAAGGGAGTTCCCAACATTACCGGAGCCACTATAAGTGCCGTATCTTTTTCGCAAGCCACGAGAAGGGTTCTCGCAGTCTACAGGGTTATGCTCGGCACTCCGACTGATCAATAACTTCTATTCAGGAGAGAAAAATGAAATTCTTCATTTCATCGGACATAAGAAAAAACGATCTGTTAAAACTTGTCGTTCTGCTCACGACTATTTTCTTCCTCTTTTTGTGGTTAACCAACCTTCTGCTTTTCCTTAAAGTGGGGTTCAGCTATGAAAGCGTTGTTGAGTACTACAGGGGATCCGAAGAGAGTTTCAGGTCTCCGAGAAGCTATCTTGGACTGCTCGAGGAAGCTCATTTCCACTTTTTCTCAATGGCCGTTTTGCTTGTAACTCTCAACCATCTTTTTCTTTTTACGAACAGAAGCTCCGCCGAAAAGCTCCTCGTCATAATAGCGTCTTATGGCTCAGCCTTTCTCGATATAGCCGGGGGCTGGCTAGTGAGGTACGTAAGCGCCGAGTTTGCCTATGTCAAAATCGGCTCTTTTGTCGTCCTTCAGATATCTCTTCTTTACCTGATCATTTTCGTGACATTTTATCTTTACAGAAAAAAACCAGAGTACCCGAAGCCGCAGCAGTGATTCCCCCGCACCCTACGGGCATGCATAAGACCCGAAGCAGGACCTTTTCTCTCCGTTCTTCTCAACGATCAAGAAACCCAGTGATTTATCCTTCCTGGTAAACATCTTTGCGCCACGCGGACCCAGAACCGAAACGGCAGTCGAGAAGACATCGGCTTCCGTAGCGGTTTTGGAAACGGCTACAACCGAAGTCACATCCTCAGCCGGCCAACCCGTCTTGGGATTTATTATATGGGAGTATCTTTTCCCCTCGTGCTCAAAGTAGCGCTCGTAATCTCCTGAAGTCGCGACACCCTTGTTCACAAGGTCAAGCTTCGAGATGATTTCGCTTCCGCTCCCGGGTTTTCTCACTCCCACATCCCAGAACTTTTTGCCTGTAGGGGGGTCCATTGCGTATATGTTTCCCCCGAAATTCACAAGCCCCCTCTTGATCCCGTTTTGCTTGGCGATATTTACCATCTCGTCAACCGCGTAACCTTTTCCTATAGCTCCGAAGTCGAGTCTAACGCAGTCGCCGTCAAGGAAAACCTGGGATTTAACTTCGTCTATCTTTATTTTCCGAAAACCCGTACACCCAAGTGCGTCGCGGATCCGTGACCGACCGGGTAACCGACCCGCTTTGGTCTCAGCCCCCCAGAGTTCGAAAAGACTGCCGATAGTTATGTCAAAAGCCCCTTCGGTAAGCTCCGAGTACTTAATCGAGGTCCGCACGAGACGTAGAAACTCTGTGGGAACGGAAACGGGAGCGACGCCCGCATTTCTGTTCACCTCGGCAAGAACGCTGTCATCCCTGTAGTTACTGAAAAGCCGGTCTATTTCCTTGGTTCTCTCCACGCAGGCATCAACAACCCGGTGGAAGAGTTCCTCGCTTGGGGAATAAAACTTAAGTTCCACCGTTGAGCCCATCGAGTAAAAGGATCTCTCGTAGAGATTCTCCGTACCGTGGGAGCAGGAATAAAAAAGCAGAACTAAAAGCGCAAGGTGGCGCATGTCTTGAGAATCACGTAAAGCGTTTTTCTGCGAGAGGAGGGAGTCGAACCCTCACACCCTAAGGTACTAGATCCTAAATCTAGCGCGTCTGCCTGTTCCGCCACTCTCGCCCTTTACAGCCAAAAATCGTCAGGCACTCTGAATCGTACTTCCGGGCAGTGCCTTAAGACGCAAAATGAAGTGGGCTGCGAGGGATTCGAACCCACGACCGACTGATTAAGAGTCAGCTGCTCTACCAGACTGAGCTAGCAGCCCGGAAACAGAATAACAGAAAAGAAAAGAAAATAAATGAAAATCGAAACGTCCGGCGGCCCAGGCAGCTAAAAAACCCGACTTTTTGAACTCTTCCCCGAGATCGTTTATTTTTGAAGTTGTGGAAAATCTAATAAATCACCTCAGAGAATACCACAATGCTTACAGCTCGCAGATAGAGAACCTGGTGCTTTCTATTCTGATAGTGGCGATCCTGTTCTTCCTAAGAAAAATCCTCATCTCGATCATAACCAAGAACACGAAAGATCTCAGGACAGTCTATTACTCAAAACGCATTATAGGGTACGTCTACGCCTTCCTTGCCATAATACTGGTCGGCAGCTTGTGGATAAAGGGTCTGGGCCCTATAGGAACCTACCTGGGTATCGCGAGCGCCGGTCTCGCCATAGCGCTTCATGAGACCATAGCCAACATTGCCGGCTGGTTCTTCATTCTCTGGAGAAAACCCTTCGTAATAGGAGACCGCATACAGATAGGAGAAACCAAGGGGGACGTAATAGATTTAAGGCTGTTTCAGTTCAGCATAGTCGAGGTCGGAAACTGGGTTGAAGCTGAACAGAGTACGGGCAGGATCATACATATTCCCAACAGTCATGTGCTGAAGGAAAGAACCGCGAACTACCACGGCGCGTTTAACTATATATGGAATGAGATACATGTCCTCGTAACGTTTGAGAGCGACTGGAGAAAGACTCGTGAAATTCTTGAGAGAATAGCGAAAGAAAAAATCGAATCCTCTTCAAAGCAGGCCGAACAACAGCTCCGCCTAGCCGCCGAGAGATACATGATACATTTCTCGAAGCTAACCCCGGCGGTTTACATGTCGACAAGAGACAGCGGAGTCCTTTTCTCAATCAGATACATAATAAACCCGAGAGAGAAAAGGGGATCGGAGCAGACTATCTGGGAAGCTATACTGGCCGAGTTTGAAAAGTACCCCAACATCGATTTCGCTTACCCGACGACGCGCTTCTATACTCCTCCGCCCGAGAGTCCTTAAAAAGCAGGGCTCTCTCCCTGAACTGGGAAAAACAGGCTCCCTGCTACCTGTTCTCAGTGGAATCTCCCTCGGGTTTCAGGATGGAAACCGCGGCTGTCTCAGGATTTATGTACTTCCTGGCCACCCTAGCTACGTCATCAGCCGTAACAGCAAGTATCTTCTCCGGGAACTTTCTGTATTCGTAAGTGCCTATTCCGTAAAGTTCGTCAAATCCGACCGTGGACGCCTGGGCGGAGTTTCTCTGGAGCCCTATCTCGAAGCTGCCGACTATGTAGTTCTTCGCCCTCTCAAGCTCATGTTCCCCGACACCCTCCAAGGCAAGCTGGAGCTGTTCCTTTATCGCTCCGAGTGCCTCTTTTTCCTTCTGCGGAGCAGTTCCTATATAGACGCCGAAATAGCCGCCTTCCATCCCAGGGACGTAGAACGAGGTAACGGCATAGGCGAGGCTTTTCTTGTCCCGAAGCTCAATGAAGAGTCTTCCCCCCTGACCTGAGAGCACCGAATTCAGCACCTCGAACGCATAGCGGTCGCGGCTTTTAAACCCCGGGGCGTGAAAACCCGCGATAATGTGGGTCTGAGCTTTGTCTCTCTCAAACTCGACAGTTTCCCTCGGGGCAGAAAGCGCGGACTCACGCAACGGCTGGGTCTTTTCGAAGCCGTCCTGTTTCATTCCGCCAAACAGCTTTTCAAGAACGCCGAGGGTTTTCTCCGCGTCAATGTCGCCTGCGACGGAGATGACCATGTTCTCGGGTCTTATAACCTTTTTGTAAAACTTCCGGACATCGGCCGAGGTATACCTGTCTATGTTTTCCTCGGTTCCCAGAACGTTGAACCTGTAAGGGTGCTTAAGGAAAAGGGTCCTCAGAAAATTCCTGACCGTTTTTCCCGTGAGGTTGTCCTTCTGCTTTTCCAAAGCGGCCAGAATTTCCCTTCTCTCTCTTTCCATTTCCTCATCGGAAAAAGAAGGATCAAGTATCACGTCTGAGAAAATATCCATTGCCCCTTCAAAGTTCTCACTTAAGGCTGAGAGAGTCACCCCAACGCTGTTTTTCCCGGAAAACCCGTCAACCGTTCCCCCCAGCCCTTCTATCTGAGTGGCTATATCTTCTGCGGAGCGGCTCGAGGTGCCACGGGTGAACATCCCGGACATGAAGTTCGAAATTCCGTTTGTGTTTTCGTCCTCATACCTGAGGCCGCCCAGGAAAGCCGCGTGAACGGAGAAAAGCGGAACGGCCGGATTGCGTTTCAAAAGAACCCGGATTCCGTTTGAAAGCTCGTATTTCTTAAATTCCGCCTGCGTTGAGGAAGCTTTTTTCTTTTCTTTTTTCTGGGTCGCTCCAGGAAAAACAAGGGCTTTTCTGAAGCCCTTCTCAACCCCCTTGGTTTTGTCTTTAGGAAGCAGCACTCCCGCGGTGAGGTTTTTCTGCGTCAAGTATTCTCTGGCCACCCGCAATACGTCCTCTGGGGTAACGTTCCTCACCCTTTCAAGGTAGAGGCGTTCGTAGCTGTAATCTCCCGTTTCAAGCTCGAAGTAACCAAGCTTTCTCGCCTGTCCCTGCATGGTCTCCTTGGCGCGGATGAAGTCCCTCTCTATGTTAGTTTTGGCGCGGGCAAGCTCCTCGGCCGCGACGGGTTCGTTTTTTATAAGCTCTATCTCCGCTACTATCTCCTTTGAGGCCTTTTCTACTTTACCGGGATCAAGAACTCCGCCCACGAGGAAAAGACCGTTTTCCTTGAGGCTGTAAGCGTAGGCGTATATGTCGTTTACGGTGGCGTTTTGCTCCTTTAATTTTCTGTAGAGCCTGGAGCTTTCCCCGGTACCGAGTATGCCACTTATGACGTCAAGAACGGGAGTGTCAGCGTGGCTCGCCGAGGGGGTATGAAAGGCAAAACTGAAGTAGCCCGTGTTTACGTCGCGGCCGATAACGAAGGTTCTAGTGCGTTTCTGCTCGGGCTCTGGAGGAAGTTCGCACTCAGGAGTTTTTCTTTTCTTTATTTTTCCGAAAGTCTGGGCCACCGCGTCCTTTATTCCCTCAGGATCAAAATCCCCGACCACAACGAGAATCATGTTGTCCGGGGAATACCACTTTCTGTAGAAATCCAGTATTCCGTCTCTGGTGAAGCTCCCAACGCTCTGCTTGGTTCCTATTATGGGCCTTCCGTAGGGATGAACGCTGTAGGCCGTGGAGAAAAGCTTCTGACTGATTACCCTTGAGGGAGAGTCCTCTCCCCTTCTTATCTCTTCCTGGACAACTTCAAGCTCCTTCTCAAGCTCCGCAGGGTCGAAAGTCGAGTTCTCCATGACGTCTGAGAGCACATCGAGAGCCATAGGCAGAAAGCGCCGCGCGCTTACGATGTAGTAAACCGTCTCGTCAAAGGAAGTAAACGCATTTATGTCTCCGCCTCCTGCCTCGACCATCCCGGCTATCTCGCCGACCCGTCTTCTTTCTGTCCCTTTGAAAAGCATGTGTTCGTGCACATGCGCGAGACCGTACTCGCCCTCCACCTCGCATGCGCTTCCGGTCTTCACCCACACGTTAACGGCAACAACCGGAGAAGAATCGTTTCTCTCAAGAAGCACGGTCATGCCGTTAGAAAGACTGTATTTCGTTACTCCTTCGACACCCGCAAAGGTCTGGGCATTTAAACTCATAAGACTTGCTCCCGTAATCAGAATGAACAAAAAAAGTAATTTGAAAACTCCTTTCATCGACTCCAGCCTCCGGAGGGAAAACCCCTAGGACTCGTCGCTGGCCAAGGCTTCTGACTCTTTGTCCCGCGATGTAGCCTTCGCGGCCAGCTTCCAGGCACAACGTCCGAGCTCGAGGATAAAATAGCAGTAAGTTATAACGACCGCGATCACTCCGGGATTGGTAATAAACGCCGCAATTATTATGGAGCCCGCAACAAGAGTGCTGAAAGGTCCGAATCTGGCAATCCGCGGGAACTTTCTGTATGGAACCTCGCTAACCATAACAAGTCCCACAACAGGAACGAAGAAAAGATAAAAAGATTTCATAAGTGGGGTAGCAATAATCTGAAACTCAGAGAGAAGGAGTATCGGAGAGAGAATAAGTCCCGCAGCCATAGGACTCGGAAGACCCGTGAACATGCGCTTTTCCTTGGTTGTAAACTGCACGTTAAAACGCGCAAGCCTAAGCGCTGCGCAGACCACGTAGAAAAGCATCGCCATCAGTCCCGGATTTCCATATTCCGAAAGCCCCCAAACGTAAAGAAGCACTGCCGGGGCGACCCCGAATGATACAAGATCGCAGAGCGAATCATAGGACGCACCGAAGCGGCTCTCCGAGTTAAGAGCTCTTGCTATCCTGCCGTCAAGCATGTCGACAAGTACCGCCATGCCGATAAATCCCGCTGCCCACCAGAAACGGTTAAAAAGCCATTCCTCAGAAACTACGGCTGAGGCACGGTCCCCGTGGATGGAAATCGAAGTCACTATGGACGCAAGTCCGAACGCAAGACCCACGGTTGTGAGCATGCTTGGCAGCAGGGGGATAACCCTCCCCGGACGGGGAGACCTTCTCCTTCTTTTTTTTCTCAAGTTAGCCACGCTATAATCGTCCTGCCGGCCACGACTTTCTGCCCTACCTCGACACCCACCTTCACATCCTCGGGCAGGTAAACATCCAACCTTGAACCAAACTTTATAATCCCGAATTTTTCCCCGATTTCCAATACGTCGCCGAATTTCGCACGCGATACGATTCTTCTCGCGAGAAAACCAGCCACCTGGACTATAACCACCTGGACTCCGCTCTCGCACTCAATCAGGGTGACAAGCCGCTCGTTGGCCTCGGATGAATCACCCTTAAAAGCCATTTTGAATTCCCCGGGGTAATAAGTGGTTCCGACTACCTTGCCCGAAACGGGAAACCTGTTTATATGGCAGTCGAAGATAGAGAGAAAAATGCTTATTCTTCGGGTGTTCCGCTTAAGATAATCGTCTTCAAACGTCTCCGAGATATCTATTATTTTCCCGTCTGCGGGACAGATCACGGAACCGGGTTCAAGCGGAGGAAGTTTCCTTTCAGGGTCCCTGAAGAAAAAGACGAAAAAAGCGGTGAGCAGAAGAAATACTAAAAATAAAGAGAGAGAGCCCAGAAGCGCGAGGAGAATACAAAGCGCGGCTGAAACATAAATTATACCGAGCCCCTCGCTTGCGACCCTCACAAATCGGAAATCCATCAGTTCTTGTCTTTATCGACCAGTTTCTTCTGGAAAAGCGAGCTCATCATCCCCCTAAGCTCGGCGCCGACTTTTTCGATCGGATGCTCTTCACCCTGCCTGAGAAGCGCGTTATAGGAAGGCCTTCCAGCCTGATTCTCAAGTATCCATTCCGAGGCGAACTGTCCGGACTGAATCTCCCCGATTATCTTTTTCATCTCCTGTTTCACGGAGTCGTTTATAAGCCTCGGGCCCCTGGTTATGTCTCCGTACTTGGCCGTATCGCTCACCGAGTAGCGCATGTTGGCTATCCCTCCCTCGTATATGAGGTCAACTATAAGCTTGACTTCATGGCAGCACTCGAAGTAAGCCATCTCGGGCGGATAACCGGCTTCAACAAGCGTCTCGTATCCTGCCAGAATAAGGGCCGTGAGCCCTCCGCAGAGAACTGACTGCTCCCCGAAAAGATCGGTTTCCGTCTCGTCCTTGAAAGTCGTCTCTATAACTCCCGCCCTTGAACATCCGATGGCTCTGGCGTAAGCAAGAGCAAGATCTTTAGCGTCGCCCGTCGAGTTCTGGTGAACGGCTACGAGTCCCGGTACACCGGCACCCCCGACATACTGGTCCCTTACCGTGTGCCCCGGGGCCTTGGGAGCGACCATGAACACGTCCACGCCCGCAGGCGGTCTGATCTGTCCGTAGTGAATATTAAAACCGTGACTGAACATAAGCGCGTTTCCGGCAACCAGATTCTTTTCGACATGCTCATGGTATATCGCCGGCTGGTAAGTATCCGGAGCCAGCATAACCACTATGTCCGCGGATTTGGAAGCGGCGGAAACCGGCTTCACGTTAAAACCAGCCTCCTTGGCCTTTTTCCAGTTGGGACTGTCCTTAATGTCTGCGACCGTGACCGAGACTCCGCTCTCTCTCAGGTTCTGGGCATGGGCGTGACCCTGGCTTCCGTAGCCTATGATCGCAATCTTCTTTTTCTTAAGCTTAGACGGATCAATATCCTCATCGTAGTAAACTTTCACCGGTTATATCCTCCTTTACTTGCTCTTCTTGTTCGCCCGGGACATGGCGACGGTTCCCGTTCTCGCGATTTCCTTTATCCCGAAAGGTCGTTGAAGTTCAACAAACGCCTGAATTTTCTGTTCATCCCCGGTAACCTCGAACGTGTAGGACCTTGGAGACACGTCGACGACCTTGGCCCGGAATATGTCGGCAATCCGCAGAATTTCCGGCTTGGAATCGGCCTTCGCATCGACCTTGATGAGAATCATCTCTCTTTCCACGCGGTCAAGTTCGGTCATGTCTACAACTTTGATCACATTGACCATGTTGTTGAACCTTTTTATTATCTGCTGAATTATGGCTTCGTCGCCGGTTGTGACCAGAGTTATTCTGGACGTCCCCGGTTCCTGGGTTTCCGCGACATTAAGACTCTCTATGTTAAAATCCCTAGCGCTGAAAAGCCCCGCGATTCTTGAGAGTACTCCGGCTTCATTGTCTACCGTTATTGATATCGTGTGCCTCGATTTCATGGAACCTCCAAAGTGGTGAAAAATTGTCAGGAAAACGCAATTATACCGAATCCCCGAAAAATGTTAATACCCACCAGCCAACCACCAAAGCTCCTCAGCCCCCGGCGTCTTCCTTAAGAATTTCCCCCAGCTCCCCGTTTACATGCATGTCGGTACATATATCGCATCCGCCTATGAAATTGCCGTTAACGTAGAGCTGCGGAAGGGTCGGCCACTGCGAGTAGTCCTTTATCCCCTGGCGGATCTCCGGATCCAAAAGAACATCGACGGTTTCGTAATCCACCTTGTAGTAGTTGAGAATGTTCACCACCTGCGCCGAAAAACCACACTGCGGCATCTCTTTTGACCCCTTCATGTAAAGGATAATAGGGTTCTCTTCGATCTGACGCCCTATTTTTTTCTGTATATCCGGCATTGCCCCGCTCCTTACTTTTTAAGTCTCTCCCACTGATCGTCCGTGTAGGTCTTTATAGAGATGGCATGAATTTCGGATTCCATAGCATCTCCAAGCGCCGCGTAAACAAGCTTGTGACGTTCAATAGGCGGCTTGCCCCTGAACTGTTCGGATACGACGACTGCCTGAAAATGCGTTCCGTCCCCTTCAACCTCGACAAACGATGTTGAAATGCCCTGCTCTATCATCTCACGGATCCGCTGCGTTTCCATCACAGCGGGGAATTATATACGCATATCAGTGCGTTTCCAAGAAAGGGGACCTAGCGCAAGCTGCCTTGCAAAAATCCCCGGCTGTTTTATCTTTAATGTGCCAGAAAAAGAGGTTCCCAAGCACAGATGAAAGTAAAAGAAATAATGACCAGCCCTGCGATCACTGCCAACGAGGATGATTCGCTTGAGCAGTGTGCGCGCAAGATGCTTGAGCTCAGGATCGACCAGCTTCCCGTAGTAAACGACGACGGAACGCTTACAGGATTCATCTCCGCAAGCGACTTTATCGCCAAGAAAACCACCGTTTCCTTCTCGAGAACCGAAATCCTCGAGCTCTTCGGACAGTGGTTTGACCAAGGAAAAATTGAAAAGGTATACGAGGATGCCGGGCGGATCACAGTGAAGGAAGTAATGAGCAGCCCAGCCATATCCATCGGCCCGGACGCATCTGTAAAAGATGTGTTCGAAGAGCTAGCCGGAACCGGCTTCCACAGCGTTGTCGTGGTCGAGGAGGGAAAACCCGTAGGGCTTGTCTCGGTATCCGATTTTCTGAAACTGATAGTAAGATAATCCGTCTTCGGCCCGCCGTGCCATCATGAAAAACTTCGGAGTTTCAAAGGAAAAACAGACGGCACTCGAGCGGGAAATGAGGCGGCTCGGCATAAGGGAAGAAGATATCGAGGAAACTTTCACGAGATCCTCGGGACCCGGCGGACAGAACGTAAACAAGTTGGCCACCTGCGTTCACCTGCGACACCGCCCAAGCGGCATTACCGTGAAGGTTATGAGGGAGCGCTCCCAAGCGCTTAACAGATTCCTCGCAAGGAGAAGCCTCACCGAAAAAATCGCGACGCAGATCCATGGAGAAGACTCTGTTGGAAGAAAAAAAGCGCAGAAAATAATAAAACACGCCCCTTGAACATTGAAGTGCACCACCCCTAGAATCAGGGTTTGAGCCTTTTG